>NZ_JBEOWQ010000005.1:205925-244038 GCF_040296145.1 Micromonospora sp. NPDC002296 | reverse complement strand
CCGGGCGGCCGGCGCCCCACCAGCCGGCCGGCTCGATGTCACCGGCCAGCGCCACGGCGACGTGCCGGGGCTGGTCGGGCACGACCGCGTCGGCGGCGGCGAACTCGGCGGCGGTGGGCCGCCGGTCCACGCCCATCGCGGGCGGGGCGCCGACGCCGGGGCGCGGGTGGAAGACCGTCCCGATCTCGTAGACGGCGACGTCGCGGTGGCCCCGGCCGAGGTTGCGCTTGAGGATGCCGAGCAGCGGGCCGAGCAGCATGGTGCGCAGCAGCGGCTCCTCCTCCGACAGCGGGTTGGCCACCCGCACCGCCGGACGGCGCGGGTCGTCGGCGGGCAGTCCGAGCAGGTCGGCCAGCTCACCGGCGACGAACGGGTGGGCCAGCACCTCGACGTACCCGCGCTCGGCGAGCGAGCGGGCCACGGCCCGGCGGCGGCGCTGCTGCCAGGTCAGCCCCCGGCCGGGCGGCGCGGTGGGCAGCACCGACGGGACCCGGTCGTACCCGTCGAGGCGGACCACCTCCTCGACCAGGTCGGCGGGGTCGGTGAGGTCCGGACGCCAGGTCGGCGGGACGACGGTGAGCACGTCGGCGCCCCCGGCGGCCGGGACCCCGGCTGCGCCCGGGTCCTCGCCCAGCCGGTCGACGCCCCGGGTGACGCGGCAGCCGACCTGCTCCAGCAGGGACACCACCCGCTCCGGGGAGTAGGCGACCCCGACCCGCCGGCTCGGCAGGTCCGCCGGCAGGGTGACCGGGGTACGCGGCCGGACGTGGTCCAGGTCGAGGATCTCCGCCCCGGGGGTGCCGCCGGCGTGCTCGGTGAGCAGCCGTACCGCCCGCTCGACGGCGACCAGCGCCAGGGCCGGGTCGACGCCCCGCTCCCAGCGCTTCGCCGCCTCGCTGAACAGCTTGTGCCGGCGGGCGGTGCGCCCGACCATCACCGGGTCCCAGTGCGCGGCCTCGAACAGCACGTCGGTGGTGGAGGCGAGGACCTCGCTGGTCTCGCCGCCCATCACCGCGGCGAGCGAGATGGGCCCGCTGTCGTCGCAGATCACCATGTCCTCGGCGGTCAGGATGCGGGCCACCCCGTCCAGGGTGGTCAGCTTCTCCCCCGCCCCGGCCCGGCGCACCACCAGCGGCCCGGAGATCCGGTCGGCGTCGAAGGCGTGCATCGGCTGGCCCAGTTCGAGCATCACGTAGTTGGTGACGTCGACCGGCAGCGAGATGCTGCGCACGCCGGCCACGGTGAGCCGCTGTCGCATCCAGCCCGGGGTCGACGCGGTCGGGTCGATCCCGCGCACCATCCGGGCGGTGAACCGGTCGCAGCCGACGGTGTCGCGCACCTCGACCGGGTACGCCGGCTCGACCGTCCCGGCCGGGGCGGGCGCCAGGCCCGGGTCGCGGAACGGCACCCCGAGGGCGTGCGCCAGCTCCCGGGCGATGCCGCGGACGCTCAGGGCGTACCCCCGGTCCGGGGTGATCTCCACCTCGACGACCACGTCGTCGAGCCCGACCACCGGGCGGGCGTCGTCGCCGGGCAGCGCCTTGACGTCCCCGGGCAGCACGATGATGCCCGAGTGGTCGTCGCCCAGGCCCAGCTCCTTGGCGGAGCAGATCATGCCGTGGGAGTTGCGCCCGTACGTCTTGCGCGCGCCGATGGCGAAGCCGCCGGGCAGCACGCCGCCGGGAAGGATCACCACCACCCGGTCGCCGGGGGCGAAGTTACGCGCCCCGCACACGATCTCCTGCGGCTCACCGGTGCCGTTGGCCGCGCCGACATCGACGCGGCAGAACCGGATCGGCTTCTTGAAGCCGGTGAGCTCCTCGATCTCCAGGACCTCGCCGACGACCAGTGCGCCGGTGACCGTGGCCCTCAGGTCCACGATCGACTCGACCTCGATGCCGAGGTCGACCAGCGCCTGCTCCAGGTCCTCGGCGGGCAGGTCGGTCGGGAGGTCGACGCACTCCCGCAGCCAGCTGACAGAGACTCGCATGACTCAGATCACCGTTTCCGTTACTCGTGCCCGCACCGTCTACGCCCCGGCCCCGAACGCGCGGGTGAACCGCACGTCGCCCTCGGCCATGTCCCGCATGTCGCTGACCCCGTGGCGGAACATCACGGTCCGGTCGATGCCCATACCGAAGGCGAATCCGGAGTAGGCCTCCGGGTCGATCCCGCAGGCGCGCAGCACCCGGGGGTTGACCATGCCGCAGCCGCCCCACTCGACCCAGCGCGGCCCGTCGCGGTGCTCCGGGAACCACACGTCGAACTCGGCGGACGGCTCGGTGAACGGGAAGTAGTGCGGCCGCCAACGGGTCTTCGCGCCCTCGCCGAACATGGCCCGGGCGAAGTGGTCGAGGGTGCCGCGCAGGTGCGCCATGGTGATCCCCTTGTCCACCACCAGGCCCTCGACCTGGTGGAACACGGGGGCGTGGGTGGCGTCCAGCTCGTCGGTGCGGTACACCCGGCCGGGCACCACCACGTAGATCGGCGGCTTACGGGTCAGCATGGTGCGCGCCTGCACCGGTGAGGTGTGGGTACGCAGCACCAACCCGGAGCTCTCCGCGCCCGGCGGCGGTGCGATGTGGAAGGTGTCCATCAGACCGCGCGCCGGGTGGTCGGCGGGGATGTTGAGGGCGTCGAAGTTGGTCCACTCCAGCTCGACCTCGGGCCCCTCGGCCACCTCGTAGCCCATCCCGACGAACAGGTCGCTGATCTGCTCCATCAGCGTGCTCAGCGGGTGCCGGGCGCCGCGCGGCCGGCGGTCGTAGGGCAGCGTGACGTCGACCCGCTCGGTGACCAGCACCCGCTCGGCCTGCTCGCGTTCGAGGACCTCGGCGCGGGCGACGTAGGCGGCCTCGACCGCCCGGCGGGCCTCGTTGACCCGCTTGCCGGCGTCGGACTTCGCGGCCGGTGGCAGCGCGCCGATCTCCCGGCGGGCCAGCGAGACCGGGGACCGGTCACCGAGGTGCGCGGGACGCAGCGCGGTCAGCGCGTCCGGGTCGGCGGCGGCGGCGAACGCCTGCTCGGCGTCGGCCACGGCCCCGGCCAGGGCGTCCGGGGCGAGCAGGGCGACCTGCTTCGGGTCGTACGGATCGTTGCGATAGGTCATGGCGTACGGGCACTCCCTCACGGCGGCACCGGCCCTGCACGGGCGGCGAAGCGAGTCTACGGACGCGCGGCTGTGCCGCAGCCCGCCGGTGGGAGGTCGCGCAGGGGGAAGGGTCAGGCCCGCCGCCCGCCGACACCGGCGGGCTGGCTAAACGAACGCCGTGGCGCGTTCATCATGTGGACGACTCCCCTGTGGTGGTACCGCGCCGCCGGCCGGGCACCCGACACCGGGTGCGGACGCGCTCGGGCGTCAGCGCAGTGCTCTCGCTGAAGCGTACAGGCACACGGCGGCAGCCGCAGCCAGGTTCAGGCTCTCGGCGCGCCCGTGCAGCGGCACCCGCACCCGGGCGTCGGCGGCGGCGGCCAGCTCCTCGGGCAGCCCGTGCGCCTCCGAGCCGAACAACCAGGCGGTCGGGGCGGCCAGCCGGCCGGCGTCGGCGAGGTCGTCGAGGTCGCTGTCGCCGTACCCGGTCGTGGCGAGGATCGAGAGCCCGGCGGCGTGCAGCGCGGCGACCACGGCGAGGGGGTCGGGCGCGCGGACCACGTCGACGTGGAAGAGGCTGCCGGCCGAGGCCCGCACGCACTTGCCGTTGTACGGGTCGACCGCGTCGCCGGCGAAGACCACGGCACCGGCCCCGGCGGCGTCGGCGGTGCGCAGCACGGTGCCGGCGTTGCCCGGGTCGCGGATCTCGGCGAGCACCGCGACGAGGCGGGGGCCGGCGGCGAGCGCGTCGTCCAGCGACACGTCCAGGTGCCGGCAGACGGCGACCAGGCCCTGCGGGGCGACGGTCTCGGCGAGCGCGGCGAGGGCGTCGTCGGTGACCTCGGAGACCGGCACGTCGGCGTGGGCGGCGCGGCCGGCCAGGTCGGCGTACCGGTCGAGGGCTCCCGTGGTGCCGAACAGCTCGACGACTGTGCCGGGGCGGGCGAGGGCCTCCCGGACGGCCTGCGGCCCCTCGGCGAGGAACCGGCCGGCGGCGTCGCGGTCGCGGCGCCGGTGCAGCCGGCGGGCGGCGACGACCCTGGGGGTACGTGGGGTGAAGGGCATGGTGTCCGGCTCCGGAGCGCGACCGAGGCGCCCGCCGTGCGTCGTGGACGACACGGGGGGCGCCTCGGCCGGGTGCTGGCGGATCAGGCGGCCTGGGCCGCCGCGCCACCGGTGCCCTCGGCCGCCACGGCGACGCGGGCGATCTCGACGATCGCGGCGAACGCGGTGGCGTCGTTGACGGCCATGTCGGCCAGGATCTTCCGGTCGACCTCGACGCCGGCCAGGCGCAGGCCCTGGATCAGCCGGTTGTAGGTCATCCCGTTGGCGCGGGCACCCGCGTTGATCCGGGTGATCCACAGCTGCCGGAAGTCGCCCTTGCGGTCGCGACGGTCCCGGTAGGCGTACTGCATCGAGTGCAGCACCTGCTCCTTGGCCTTGCGGTACAGCCGGGAGCGCTGACCGCGGTAGCCACTCGCGGACTCCAGCAGGGTACGACGCTTCTTCTGGGCGTTCACAGCCCGCTTGACGCGTGCCATCTCAACTCCTTATTCGTGTTCAGGTGGCGCGCGTCAGCGGCCGAGCAGCTTCTTGATGCGCTTGACGTCGGCCTTGGCCACCTCGACGGTGCCGGTCAGCCGACGGGTCCGGGTGGAGGCCTTCTTCTCCAGGAGGTGGCGCTTGCCGGCCTGCTCGGTGACGAGCTTGCCCCGGCCGGTCACCTTGACCCGCTTGCCCATGCCCGTGTGGCTCTTCATCTTCGGCATTGAAACGTCTTCTCCCCTGTTACGAGCCGCTGTTGTCGGCGACTGCGCCGGTCTCACCGGCTGGTGCGGTCTCGCTGACTGCCGCGGTCTCACCGGCTGCCGGAGCGGCGGACTCGTCCGCGGCCCGGTCCCGGGGTGCACCGCGGGACGCCGTCGCGGCGACCGCGGAGGCCTTGACGGCCCGGTGCGGAGCGAGAACCATGATCATGTTTCGACCGTCCTGCTTCGGAGCGGCCTCGACGTATCCCAGCTCCGTGATCTCGGACTCGAGCCGGCGCAGGAGCCGGTAGCCCAGCTCCGGGCGGCTCTGCTCGCGACCGCGGAACATGATCGTCACCTTGACCTTGTCGCCGGCCTTGAGGAACCGCACCACGTGACCCTTCTTGGTCTCGTAGTCGTGCGGGTCGATCTTCGGCCGGAGCTTCATCTCCTTGATGACGGTCTGCTGCTGGTTACGCCGCGCTTCGCGCGCCTTGAGTGCGCTCTCGTACTTGAACTTGCCGAAGTCCATGAGCTTGCACACCGGCGGGCGCGCCATCGGCGCAACCTCGACCAGGTCCAGGTCGACGTCCGCGGCCAGCTGAAGGGCGCGCTCCAGCGGGACGATGCCCACCTGCTCACCCTCGGGGCCGACCAGTCGGACCTCACGTGCCCGGATCTGCTCGTTCACGCGTGGTTCGACGCTGATGGGGCCTCCTCGAGTCGAGTCTCCTGCGTGGCCGACTCCGCGGCCCCCATGGTGGGGGCCGATCCGGAAAGCAGAAGGCCCCGGCATATGCCAGGGCCCGCTCGACCGGTCGGCACGATCACATGATCGCGCATCCGGGCCCGGGGCGTGCCCGAAACCGGTGACCGGACCCGGCCACCGACTGGGGTGACTCGGGTGGGAGCAGGCGCTCCGCTTCAAAGACCACCCGCACGTGGGACACGGGGGCAGTCTGGTCGACTCAGCAAGACTACACCCCCAACCGATCCGATCCCAAACCGGGCGCGCGGATCGGCCGCCCCGCGCCCGGGGGCCCTGACCTGGACGGCTCAGCGGGCGGCGAGGGCCGCGAGGTGGGCCTCGTGCAGCCGGCGCAGGGCGCGGACCCCCTCGACCGCCAACTCCTTGTCGGCCGCCTGGAGGGCCACCATCGGCAGCAGGTCGTCGTCGTGCAGCTCCAGGCTCGCCCACGGCGCGCCCCGGTCGAAGCGCACCCCCCGGACGACCTCCCAGGGCAGCTCGTGCGAGCCGATGACGTTGCGCACCCGCACGCCGCGCGCGTCCGCCTCCACCCGGGGCCGGGTGAACAGCAGAATGCCGAGCGCGGCGAAGACGCCCAGGCCGATCATGGCGAGCTGGTCCCCGCGCTGGAAGCTGCCGTAGCCATTGCCGGTCCCGCCGGTCAGTGAGGTGGCCACCAGGCTGAACACCACCAGCAGGACGGCGGCCGACACCCAGCACACCAGCCGGATCCGGCGGGGCCGCAGGGTAACCGGTTCGGTATCGCTCACCCCACCAGTCTGCCATCCGGCCCCGCCGGCCCACCCACCGCCACACGCGACCACCGGCCCGCGCCTGCGGCCCGTTTCAGCGGGTCAGCGGATCAGCGGGACTCAGGAGGTAACCCCCGGTGGTCGGCAGGCCCAGCGCGCCGACGATCCACGGCGTCGGAACGGCCCTGGCCCCGGGAGTCCTCAGGGCGCGCCGAGGCCACTGGGCCCGCCGGGGCTGCCGGGTCTGCCGGGTCTGCCGGGGCCGTCCGGGACCGGGGGACAACCGGACCGGCCGGAGTCGGTGGGCGGGTGCCACGGCCGGCGACCACCACCGCCAGCAGGGTGAGCAGTGCGCCGACCAGCACCGGCCACCGGAGCCCCGCCCCGCCGGGCAGCGCGACGTCCAGCAGCAGGGCGCCGCCGAGCTGGCCGGCGACCAGGGCCAGCCCGGTGCGCAGCACCCCAACCGCCCGGACCCCGATCATCAGGGCCAGCACGATGCCGACGCCGAGCAGGCCGCCGAGATACAGGTACCAGTCGCCCGGCCAGGTCGGCTCGGGGCCGGTGAAGACCCCGGCGAGCGCGGCCACCGCCACGATGACCACGGTGCCCACGACGAAGTTGATCGCGATGCCGGCCGTGGTGGTGCCGGCGGCGGCGACCCGGCCGTTGAGCGCGGACTGGAGGGCGATGGCCGCCCCGCCCACGACGGCGAGCAGGACCCCGCCGACGGCGACGCCACCGACGGGCCGGCCGAGCTGGGCCAGGGCGACTGCGAGGACGCCGAGCAGCGCCCCGATGACCCGGGGGCCGGTCAGCCGCAGCCGCCCGAGCGGGGCCAGCCCGGCCCGGTCCGCCGCGAGCCCGCCGAGGCTGCCCCCGGCCACCTGGGCGATGGTGAAGACCGCGATCCCGAGCACCGGGACGACGTACGTGGCGACCGTCACGATCACCGCCCCGCCCAGCCCGCCGAGGTACGCCCACCACGGCAGCCGGGACCGCCGCAGCGCGTCGAACCCGGCCCGGGTCGACGGCAGGCCGAGCAGGCCGAGGACCACCAGGCACCCGCCGAGGTTGTTGACCAGCGCGCCGAGCACCGGATCGCCGGCCCGCGCCCCCAGCGTCGCGTTGCCCGCCCCCTGCGCCGCGGAGGCCGCCCCGCCGAGCACCACCAGGGCGAGGGCGAGCGCCGGGGGCGTCCTCACAGCCGGCAGGCGTGGATGTTGGTGACCAGGATGGCGCGGGCGCCCAGCTCGTACAGCTCGTCCATGATCCGGTGCACGTCGTCGCTGCGCACCATCGCCTGCACCGCGACCCAGCCCTCGCGGTGCAGCGGCGAGACGGTGGGCGACTCGATGCCGGGGGTGAGCGAGCTGGCCCGCTCGAGCAGCCCGGCCGGCACGTCGTACGCGAGCATCACGTAGCGCCGGGCCACCAGCACCCCGTGCAGCCGGCGCAGGAGCTGCGCCTCCTGGGTGTGCTCGGGGGCCTGCGCCCGACGGACCAGCACCGCCGAGGAGACCAGCAGCGGGTCGCCGACGATCGCCAGGCCGGCCTGGCGCAGGGTCGCCCCGGTGGAGACCACGTCGGCCACCACGTCGGCCACGCCGAGGCGGACGGCGTTCTCCACCGCGCCGTCGAGCCGGATCACGTCGGCGGTCAGCCCGTGGTCGTCGAGGTAGCGGCGGACCACCCCCGGGTACGCGGTGGCGATCCGGTGCCCGCCCAGCTCCTTCGGCGAGGCGATGGTGTCGGGGCGGGCGGCGAACCGGAAGGTTGCCCCGCCGAAGGCGAGGTCCACCACCTCCTCGGCCGGGGCGCCGGAGTCGACCAGCAGGTCCCGGCCGGTGATGCCGAGGTCCAGGTCGCCGGAGCCGACGTAGGTGGCGATGTCGCGGGGGCGCAGGTAGAAGAACTCGACGTCGTTGGCCTCGTCCCGGCAGACCAGGTCCTTGGGGTCGCGGCGCTGCCGGTAACCGGCCTCGCGCAGCATCCCCGCGGCCGGCTCGGCCAGGGTGCCCTTGTTCGGAATGGCGACACGCAGCATTGCGGAGTGCTCCCTCGATCGGTGGAGAAGATCAGCGGACGGGGCACTCACAGATGTCGGTAGACGTCCTTGAGTTCGAGACCGGTGGCCAGCATCAGCACCTGCGCCTGGTAGAGCAGCTGGGAGATCTCCTCGGCCGCCCGCTCCGGGCCCTCGTGCTCGGCGGCCATCCACGACTCGGCCGCCTCCTCGACGACCTTCTTGCCGATGAAGTGCACCCCCTTCTCCAGCGCGGCCACCGTGCCCGAGCCGGGGGTGCCGGCGGCGGCCTTGGCCTGCAGCTCGGCGAACAACTCCTCGAACGTCTTCACGGGGTGCGATTCTTCCAGCACCGGCCCGCCAAGGCGCACGGCGGGTCCCAGCCGGTGCGGCGGCCGGCCCGGCGGCGGCGGGACGACCGGCCGGAATTCCCTACCGGAACGGTGGGACAACCCTGCACGACGCCCGTCCACGGCTCTACGCTGTCCGCCATGCCCAGCAGCCCCCGCGCCCTCGCGCTCACCGCCGCCGGCACCGTCCTCGTCGCGGTCGCCGCCTGCGCGCCCCAGGACGACGCCCCCACCGCCACCGCCACCCCCGCCGCCACCGCCGGTCCGGCCTGCACCAGGGACAACCTGCCGACCCGCACGCCGGGCAAGCTCACCGTGGCCACCGACGAGCCGGCGTACGAGCCGTGGTTCACCGGCAACAAGCCGGACAACGGCGAGGGCTTCGAGGCCGCCGTGGCGTACGCCGTGGCGGAGAAGCTCGGGTACGCCAAGGCCGACGTCACCTGGACCCGGGTGAAGTTCGACACCGCCATCGCGCCCGGCCCGAAGGAGTTCGACTTCGACATCAACCAGTTCTCCATCACCGAGGAGCGCAAGAAGGCGGTGGACTTCTCCGGCCCGTACCACCTGGTCCGGCAGGCCGTGATCGCCCGGAAGTCCGCGCGGATCGCCGGGACGAAGACCCTGGCCGACCTGCGCGGCGCGAAGCTCGGCGCCCAGGTCGGCACCACCAGCTACCAGGCGATCACCCAGGTCATCCGGCCGACGGCCGAGCCGCAGGTCTACAACAGCAACGACGACGCCAAGAAGGCCCTGCAGAACGGGCAGATCGACGGCCTCGTGGTGGACCTGCCGACCGCCTTCTACATCACCGGCGCGGAACTCACCGACACGAAGATCGTCGGACAGCTTCCCCAGGTCGGCACTCCCGAGGCGTTCGGGCTGCTGCTGGACCGCGGCTCCCCGCTCACCCCCTGCGTCAGCGGGGCGGTCGGCCAGCTCACCGCCGACGGCACGCTCAAGCGGTTGGAGCAGAAGTGGCTGGCCCAGGTCGCGGGGGCGGCCGAGCTCACGTGACCCTGGCACCCCACCTTCCCTCGCAGGCGCAGCGGCGGCGGGCCGCGTACCGCCGTCGGCAGACCGTCACCAGCGTGCTGGTCGCCGCCGCGTCCACGGCGGCGCTCGGCACGCTGCTGGTCGTCGCCGTGACCGGCGCGCCCGGCTGGGACCGGGTCCGGGAGTCGTTCGCCGACCCGGCGATCGCCCGGGACGCGCTGCCGGCGGTGCTCACCGGCCTGTGGCTCAACATCCGGCTGCTGGTCTGCTGCGCGGCCGGCGCGCTGCTGCTCGGGCTGCTCGTCGCGCTCCTGCGCACGCTGCGCGGCCCGGTCTTCTTCCCGGTCCGGGCCCTCGCCGCCGGGTACACGTACACCTTCCGGGGCCTGCCGCTGATCATCGTGCTGTACGTGCTCACCCTCGGCGTGCCCGGCCTGCGGCTGGCGGGGATGCCGCCGGTGCTGGTGCTCGGCGGGCTGGCGCTGGTGCTCACCTACGGCGGGTACCTGGCCGAGGTGTTCCGGGCCGGCATCGAGTCGGTCCATCCCAGCCAGCTCGCCGCGGCCCGCTCGCTCGGGCTGACCTACCGGCAGACCATGCGGCACGTGGTGCTGCCGCAGGCCGTCCGGCGGGTGGCCCCGCCGCTGCTCAACGACGTGGTGGCGATGCAGAAGGACGTCGGGCTGGTCTCCCTCGCCGGGCCGATCGACGCGGTCCGCGCCGCGCAGATCGCCACCGCCGAGACCTTCAACTACACCCCCTACATCGTGGCCGGGGCGCTGTTCGTGCTGCTGGCGATCCCGCTGATCGCCGTCACCGACTGGGTGACGCTGCGCGCGGCCCGGCGCCAGGCGGGAGGCTGACATGCCCGTGCTGACCTGCCGGGGCCTGCGCAAGTCCTTCGGCGGACACGTCGTGCTCGACGGGCTCGACCTGGCCGTCGACGAGCACCGGGTGGTGGCGCTGATCGGGGCGTCGGGGTCGGGCAAGTCGACCCTGCTGCGCTGCGTCAACCTGCTGGAGGAGCTGGACGACGGCACCATCGAGCTGGACGGGGAGGACATCTCCGACCCCCGCACCGACCCGGATCGGGTGCGCCGGCGGATCGGGATGGTCTTCCAGTCGTACAACCTGTTCCCGCACCTGAGCGTGCTGGACAACATCACCCTCGCCCCGGTCCGGGTGCACCGGCGGGCCCGGGCCGAGGCGCAGGCGCAGGCCCGGGAGCTGCTCGACCGGGTCGGGCTGGGGGCGAAGGCGGACGCCTACCCCGACCGGCTCTCCGGCGGGCAGCAGCAGCGGGTGGCGATCGTCCGGGCCCTGGCCAACTCGCCCCGGCTGATGCTGCTCGACGAGGTCACCTCGGCGCTGGACCCGGAGCTGGTCGGCGAGGTGCTGGCCCTGATCCGCGACCTCAAGGCCGACGGGATGACGATGGTGCTGGCCACCCACGAGATGGGCTTCGCCCGGGAGGTGGCCGACCAGGTGTGCTTCCTCGACGGCGGCCGGGTGATCGAAACCGGGCCACCGGAACGGGTGCTGGGCGAGCCGACCGAGCCCCGCACCCGCCAGTTCCTGCACCGCATCATCGCCGCCGGCCGACTCTGAGACTGAAGGGCGAGCCCTATGGCAACGGACCGAGCGCAGTAAGGTGAGCCAAGCGGCTACAGCAGCACGGTTACCCGGTCGGGTTCATACCGCGCGACGCTCGGCGCGTAGCAGCCGCGCCACGTGCTGTACGAGTCTCCTGGGGACGTCCAGGATGGCCCGATAGGCAATCACGTGGGGTCCTTCCTGGCAGATCAGATTCCGTCGCAGGAACCTGTCTGCCGGGGGCCCCACGCCCTGTCTCTGCACCATCCGTTATGAACGCGTTGCCCGGGTCATCCCGAACTGAGCCCGGATGGCTGTTGAGATCACCGCACTCCACCCGCGGCCGCACCGCTTCTCTTGTGCACCCCCATGCACGCGTGTATATATGAGGATCGATACTGATTCCGGAACCGTGCGCATTCGGTACACGGGCGCGGTCTCGGAACCGACGAAGGAAAGGAATGTCGTGACCGAGATTGGGAAATTAGGCGCACGTCTGGGCATTTTCAGTGCGGTTGTCGCCGGCACCGTGTCGCTGATGACGGCGACCCCCGCAAGCGCCGCCCCGGTGAACGGCGGGTGGTTCACCACCAGCACCGCCTGCTACCAGGCCGGCAGCAATGCAGTCGACCGGCCGGGCTCGCGTTACTCCGACTATTCGTGCACCTATTCCGCCAGCCACAACCCGCACTGGCACCTGGTCCTCTACACGTGATGTCCACCGCGGCACGTAGAGACCCCCGGAGATTTGCCGAGTGGTGATGTTGGGTTCGCCGAACTCGGTGTAGGTCTCAACGTGACGTAGACGCCTGCGCTCGTAGGTCCACGTGCCGGAGAGGCCGGCTCCTTCGGGTGTGACTCCCGGAGCCGGCCGCCGCCGTACGTGCCGCACTCCACACCGGCGAGCGCCGGGGCGCCCTCCACACCGGCCAACTCCGGGCCGGGTTCCGCGCCGGTCGGCTCCGGGGCCGGGACCGGTCAACGACGGGGCGGTGGACCGGCGGGACCGGTCAGCGGCCGAAGCCGAGCCGCTGCCCGGTGGCGGCGTCCAGGCCGCGTACGGCCAGCGCGGCGTCCAGCGCGGCCACCGTGGCCGACCAGCCCTTGTCCTCCGCCGAGCCGGGCAGCCCGGCCCGGTCCCGGGCCTGATCGAGGCTGTCCACCGTGAGCACCCCGTGCGCGACCGGCTTGCCCTCGTCGAGGGCGACCCGGGTCAGCCCGTCGGTGACCGAGCGGCAGACGTAGTCGAAGTGGGCGGTGGCGCCGCGCACCACCACGCCGAGGGCGACCACCACGTCGAAGCGGCGGGCCATCGCCTGGGCGACCACCGGCAGCTCCACCGAGCCGGCGACCCGGGCCACCACGGCGCGCGCGCCGCACGCCTCGGCGGCAGCCACCGCCCGATCGGCCATGTGGTCGGTCAGCTCACCGTGCCAGCGCGCGGCGACGATGCCGACCGTCATCCCGGCGGCGTCCACCGCCGTCACCCCGGGCTCACCGAATCCCGCCATCACTACGCTCCGATCTCGTCGCCGGCGACCGGACGGCCCATCGGGGCCTCGGTCACCTCGTCCAACTCGTCCAACAGGTGGCCCATCCGGTCGCGCTTCGTGCGCAGGTAGCGGACGTTCTCCGGCTGCGGCTGCACCGGCAGTCCCTCCCGGCCGGTGACGGTCAGGCCGTACCCCTCCAGCCCGGCCCGCTTGGCCGGGTTGTTGGTCAGCAGCCGCATCGAGCGCACGCCCAGGTCGTAGAGGATCTGCGCGCCCGTGCCGTAGTCCCGGGCGTCCGCCGGCAGCCCCAGGTCGAGGTTCGCGTCCACGGTGTCGCGGCCCAGGTCCTGCAACTGGTACGCCTGGAGCTTGTGCAGCAGGCCGATCCCGCGCCCCTCGTGCCCGCGCACGTAGAGCACCACCCCGCGGCCCTCCCGGGCGACCCGCGCCAGCGCGGCCTGCAACTGCGGGCCGCAGTCGCAGCGCAGCGAGCCGAACACGTCGCCGGTGAGGCACTCCGAGTGCACCCGGACCAGCACGTCCTCCCCGTCACCGAGCTCCCCGAAGACGAGGGCGACGTGCTCGGCCGGGTCGTGCTCGGCGCGGTAACCCAGCGCCCGGAACACCCCGTACGGGGTGGGCATCCGGGCCACCGCCACCTGCTCCACCTGCTTCTCGGTGCGCCGCCGGTGGGCCACCAGGTCGGCGATGGTCACCAGGGTCAGGCCGTGCTCGGCGCAGAACTTCTCCAGATCGGGCACCCGCATCATGGTGCCGTCGTCGTTGACCAGCTCGCAGAGCACGCCGGCGGGACGCAGCCCGGCCAGCCGGGTCAGGTCGATCGCCGCCTCGGTGTGCCCGGCCCGGCGCAGCACCCCGCCCTCGCGGGCCCGCAGGGGCACCACGTGCCCGGGCCGGGCCAGGTCGGTCGGGTCGGTGGACGCGGCGGCGAGCAGCCGGATGGTGTGCGCCCGGTCGGCCGCCGAGATGCCCGTGCTGATGCCCTCCCGGGCGTCCACGGTCACGGTGTACGCGGTGCCCCGCCGGTCCTGGTTGGTGTGGTGCATCGGCGGCAGGTCCAGCCGGTCGCACTCGCCCTCGGTCAGCGGCACGCAGATGTAGCCCGAGGTGTAGCGGACCATGAACGCGACCAGCTCCGGGGTGGCCAGCTCGGCCGCGAAGATCAGGTCGCCCTCGTTCTCCCGGTCCGCGTCGTCGACCACGACGACGGGCCGGCCGGCGGCGATGTCCGCCACCGCCTGCTCGATGCTGGCGAAAGTGCTCATGCGACGGCCTCCGAGTAGCTGGACGGGAGCGGGACGCGGGCCGGGCGGACGGCGCGTGAGGCACGCCACCAGGCGGCGAGGCCCCAGGCGCAGAAGGCGCCGTAGACGAGGTACATGACGGCGGACGGGTAGAACCCGCCGCGCAGCAGCAGCGGCACGCCGACGGCGTCCACCGCGATCCAGATCAGCCAGAACTCCACCCAGCCGCGGGCCATGCCGTAGGTGGCCAGCAGGCTGCCGGTCAGGATCCAGGCGTCGGGCAGCGGCCCCCAGGAGCCGAGCGCGGCCAGCACCGGGTACGCGACGGCGGTGCCTACGGCGGCGGCCACCAGCAGGCCCAGCCGCTCCCGGCCGGTGGCCCGGCGCGGCACGACCGCAGCCTGGTCGCCGTCGGCGCCGAGGCGGCGGTTGCGCGACCAGCGCCACCAGCCGTAGAGGCTGACGGCGAAGAAGAACACCTGCCGGCCGGCCTGGCCGTAGAGGTCGTGCGCCTGCGGGGTGACGAACACCCCACCGAGGAACACGGTCAGCAGCAGCGCGTTGCCGACCATGCCGACCGGCCAGGCCCAGACCACGCGGCGCAGGCCGAGCAGCGCCGAGGCCAGGCCGAAGACGTTGCCGACGATCTCCCGCACCAGCACCGGCGAGCCGGCGACGTGCAGCTGGGCGTCGAGCAGCCAGCCGAGCGGCTCCGTCACTGCCGGCCCCCGCCGGCGACCCGGTCGCCGAGCAACCGCTCGACGTACTTGGCCAGCACGTCCACCTCCAGGTTGACCGGATCACCGACCTCCCGGGCGCCGAGCGTGGTCAGCTTGAGGGTGGTGGGGATCAGCCCGACGGCGAACCAGTCCGGCCCGACGTCGGCCACGGTCAGCGACACCCCGTCGACGGTGATCGAGCCCTTCTCGACCACGTACCGGGCGAGGGCGGCGGGCAGGCGGAAGCGGACCGTCTCCCACTGCTCGGCCGGCTCCCGGGACAGCACCTCGCCGACCCCGTCGACGTGGCCCTGCACGATGTGCCCGCCGAGCCGGCTGTTCAGCGCGGCGGCGCGTTCCAGGTTGACCGGGGCGCCGGGGCCCAGCCCGCCGAGGGCGGAGCGGCGCAGCGTCTCCCCCATCACGTCGGCGGTGAAGACGCCGGCGCCGACGTCGACCACGGTGAGACAGACTCCGTTGACCGCGATGGAGTCGCCGTGCCTCGCGTCGGCGGTGACCAGCGGGCCGCGAACGGCGACCAGCGCCGAGTCGCCCCCGGTCTCGGTCACTGCGACGACCTCGCCCAGCTCCTCGATGATGCCGGTGAACATGTCAGCCCTCCCTCTTCCGGGGCAGCGCGGTGACCCGCAGGTCGGGACCGATCTGCGTAACGTCGGTGATCTCCAGGTCGATGGCGTCGGCGATGGTCGTCACCCCGGCGTCGGCCAGCGCGGTCGGCCCGGCGCCGAGCAGCCTCGGCGCGACGTACCCGACGACCCGGTCGACCAGGCCGGCGGAGAGGAACGCGCCGGCCAGGCTGGGGCCGCCCTCCAGCAGCACGGCCCGCACTCCCCGGCGGTGCAGCTCCGCCAGCAGTGCCGGCAGGTCGACCCGGCCGTCCGGGCCGGCGCCGACCTGCCCGGTGGTGGCGATCCACGTCGGGGCGGCGCCGTCGCGGACCTGGGCCCCGGCGGGGGTACGCCCGAGGCTGTCCACCACCACCCGCAGCGGCTGCCGGATGGCCAGGGTGCCGTCGCGCAGGTTGCGCACGGTGAGCCGGGGGTCGTCGGCGAGAACGGTGCCCACCCCGGCGATCACCGCGTCGACCGTGCCGCGCAGTGCGTGCACGTCCGCCCGCGACTCCTCCGAGGTGATCCACATGCTGGTGCCGTCGACGGCTGCGGAGCGCCCGTCGAGGGTGGCGGCGAACTTCCACACCACGTACGGCCAGCCCCGGCGCACGGAGGCGAGCCAGGCGACGTTCCCGGCCTCGGCCTCGGCGGCGCGCACCCCGAACTCGACCTGGACGCCGGCGGCGCGCAGGGTGGCGGCGCCGCCGGCCGCAACCGGGTCGGGGTCGGGCACGGCGATGACCACCCGGGCGACGCCTGCGACGATCAGGGCCCGGCTGCACGGGCCGGTGCGGCCGGTGTGGTCGCAGGGCTCCAGGGTGACCACGGCGGTGCCGCCCCGGGCCCGCCGGCCGGCCTGGGCGAGCGCGACGATCTCGGCGTGCGGTCCGCCCGCGTACGCGTGGAATCCCTCCCCGACGACCTCGCCGTCCGGATCGAGCAGCACGCAGCCGACCACGGGGTTGGGGCTGGCGGTGCCGAGCCCGCGCGCCGCGAGCGCGATCGCCCGACGCATCGCCTCGTCCACGGAGCCGCTGTCCATCGCCCCTGCCCTCTCGCTCGCCGGTCCGCGCGCGGGCGGGTCGGGAGGGCACGGGCAGGCGGCGGCGGAGTCCGGGGACGGCGAAGCCGACCCGGGGAAGCCCGGACAGCGCTGAGGTCAGCGGCCGGCAGGGCCCGCCCCGTCCCGCGCGCTGTCTCCCATCCGGACTTTCTGGGGGTGGGCTTGCCCGCCCCCAACCGTCGGCCCCGGAATCTCACCAGGTCCACCGGGCGGCAGTCGCCGTCCGGGTCGCGGGCTTACCACGGTCGCACCGTGGATCACCGCCGGTTCGGAATTACACCGAGTCCCGCCAGCGCGTGGTGGGTACCTCAGAAGTGTGGCACGGCACGCGCCAGGCGTCTGCCCTCGGGGGAGCTACCTCACACAGGTAGGCAATATTCAAGAAAGACTGCGTCGCCGGTCGACCGCCACGTACGAACCCGGCTGGCTCTTGGCCACGGATTTCATCTCGGAGGCGGCCGCGATCGCCTCCAACGGATTGATGAGCCGCTTGCCGCCGTCGGAGACGGACACCCCGATCGACAGGGTGACCAGCGCCGCGCGCCGGATGTTGCCCCGGCGGTCCTTCAGCTCGACGTAGCCGCGCTCGGCGTCGGACGGGTCGTAGAGCCGGTCGGCGGCGGTCTCGAAGTCCACGACCGCCCGGGAGGTCAACGGCCGGACCTGCTCGGGGGTGCAGACGATGACGAAGTCGTCGCCGCCGACGTGACCGAGGAAGGCCGGTGGCAGCCCGATCGCGACGACCGCCCGGTGCAGGCTGCGGGCCAGCGCCGAGATGAACTCGTCGCCCCGGACGAAGCCGTACCGGTCGTTGACGCTCTTGAACCGGTCGATGTCGACGTAGCCGACCGCGTAGTCGACGCCGCTGCGCACCCGGTCGGTGATCTCCCGGCGGATCCGGGAGTTGCCGGGCAGGCCGGTCAGCGGGGAGACCTCGCGGAACTCCTTGTTGCGCCGCAGGGTGGAGCTGACCCGGGCCACCAGTTCGGCGGTGTCGAAGGGCTTGACCAGGTAGTCGTCCGCGCCGGCGCTGAGCCCGTGGACCTTGTCCACGGTCATCCCCTTGGCGGTCAGCATGATCACCGGCAGGGCGGAGGTCATCGGGTCGGCGCGCAGCCGTCGGGTCAGCTCCAGCCCGTCGATGCGCGGCATCATCAGGTCGACCACCGCCAGGTCCGGCCGCTGCCGCTCGATCACCTCGAGCGCCTCCTGGCCGTCGCCGGCGTGGATCACCTCGAAGCCGTGCAGCCGTAGGTTGAACTCGACGAACCGGGCGATGTCGGCGTCGTCGTCGACGACGAGGATGACGTCGGGTCGTTCCTCGGCCGGCTCCATTTCAGGCCCCGGTGACCGCGCGCTCCGCCAGGCCCCGCAGGCGGCGGACCGCCTCGGCGGGGTCGTCGGCGCCGTAGACCGCGGTGCCGGCGACGAAGGCGTCCGCCCCGGCGGCGGCGGCCTGTTCGATGGTGTCCGCGGCGATCCCGCCGTCGACCTCGATGCGCAGCTCCAGGTGGCCCGCGTCGACGTGCCGCCGGGCGGTGCTCACCTTGTCCAGCAGCTCCGGGACGAACCGCTGCCCGCCGAAGCCGGCCTTGATCGTCATGATCAGCAGTGTGTCGAAGCTGGGCAGCAGCTCCAGGTACGGCTCGATCGGGGTGTCCCGGTCGATGGCCAGCCCGGCCTTAGCCCCGGCGGCCCGCAGGTCCTTCGCCAGCACCACCGGGTCGTCGCACGCCTCGGCGTGGAACGTGACGTTGTACGCCCCCGCGTCGGCGTACCCGGGGGCCCAGCGGTGCGGGTCGGTGATCATCAGGTGCACGTCGAACGGCAGTTCGGTCGCCGCCCGCAGGCTCTGCACCACGGGCAGCCCGATGGTCAGGTTCGGCACGAAGTGGTTGTCCATGACATCGACGTGCAGCCAGTCCGCGGCGCCCTCGACGGCGCGGACCTCCTCGGCCAGACGGGCGAAATCGGCGGCGAGGATACTGGGCGCGACGATCAGCGGCGATACGGTCACCGGGCCAGTGTACGAATGCGGTCGTCCGCCGCCCGCAGCGCGGCACCATGCGGGACACTCCGCGACCCGACCGTTACGGCTGGTGCGCATTCACCGGACCGGGCGGAGGATCCCGGACGGCCGGGCAGCCACACCGGCCGATCGACCGGAACGCGGCGAGAGTCCACACGGGACGGGCGCCGGTACCGTATGCTCCCGCACCGTGGCGCGATCGGCGACGGAGGCCGGTGATCCGCGACCACCGGCGACGGGGAGGTCGGGCGGATGCGGCGATGGTGGACGGCGGTCGCCGTGGGTGCGGGCGCAGCGGTGGCGCTGGCCGGCTGCGGCACACCCGCCGGCGTGGACGGTGACCTCGCCGACGACTGGCGGGCGATGGCCGCGCCGACGCAGTTCGCGCCGGCCGCCGGGACCTGCCACACCACGTTCACCGACGTCGGCTACCTCAGCGGCTACAACCCGGTGGACTGCGGCACGACCCACCGGGTGGAGACCTTCCACGTCGGCACGCTGACCGGCCCGGCCGCCGAGCTGAGTGCTCCCCCGACCGCCGGGTCGACCGGAATGAAGACCATCCGCGCCGAGTGCGACCGGGAGGTCAACAAGGCCGTCGGCGCCGACTGGCGCGCGGGCCGACTGTTCCTGTCCACGGTCCTCCCGTCCCGGCAGGCGTGGACGGGCGGGGCCCGATGGTTCCGCTGCGACGTCAACGAGGTGGAGAGCGTCGACGACTCCACCGCCGTGCCCCGCAGCGGCAGCCTCAAGGGCGCACTGACCGGGAGCTCCACCCTGATGCACCGCT
The DNA here is from genome assembly GCF_040296145.1 of Micromonospora sp. NPDC002296. NCBI lineage: Bacteria > Bacillati > Actinomycetota > Actinomycetes > Micromonosporales > Micromonosporaceae > Micromonospora > Micromonospora sp. NPDC002296. Next base: position 224,743 of record NZ_JBEOWQ010000005.1, on the reverse strand, counting down.
GTTTCAACCCGAAGATCGTCAAGGACGACGTCAAGTCGATGGCCCCCACCCCGTGCACCAGCAAGCACCGGGTCGAGTTCGTCGGGGTCTACCGGGCACCGGACATCGCCTACGGCCAGCTCGACAAGAACCGGCTGCGCATCCACCGGGGGTGCCGGTCCCTGCTCGCCTCGTACGCCAAGGTCCCCGACAACAGCGACCTGCAGTACCGGGCGGGGACGATCTTCTACCACCCCAGCGAGGACGAGTGGAAGGACGGCAACCGGGGGGTGCAGTGCTTCCTCTGGGTCGACCGCAACCTCACCCGCTCGGCGAAGGGCGCCGGGGCCAAGGTCCTGCCGGCACAGTGACCCGACCCGCCGGGGCGGCGGGGAACATGGCGTAGAGGGAGGGGGCGGCCGGTCCGGCCACCCCCTCCCTCTACGTGTCGCTCAGCCCCGGCGCAGCACGGCGAGGAACATGGCGTCGGTGCCGTGCCGGTGCGGCCACAACTGCACCGACGGCCCGTCGCCCAACCCCGGCATCCCGGCCGGCAGCAGCGGTCGGGCGTCGACGAAGTCCGCCGGCACCCCCGCACGCCGGGCCGCCTCGGTCACCGTCACGTGCGTCTCCACCGTGTGCGGGGAGCAGGTCACGTAGGCCACCAGGCCGCCCGGGCGGACCGCCCGCAGCGCCGCCACCAACAGCTCCCGCTGCAACCGGGTCAGCGGTGGCAGGTCCGACGGCTGCTTGCGCCAGCGGGCCTCCGGCCGGCGACGCAACGCGCCCAGCCCGGTGCACGGCGCATCGACCAGCACCCGGTCGAAGTGCCCCTCCGGCAGTGCCGGGTCGGCGCCGACGGTGCGCCCGTCGGTGTGCAGCACGTCGACCGGCAGCCCCCGGGTGGCCTGGGTGACCAGCCGGGCCCGGTGCTCGGTGACCTCGACGGCGGTCAGCCGCGCACCGCGCTGGGCGGCGAGCGCCCCGAGCAGCGCGGCCTTCCCACCGGGCCCGGCGCACAGGTCCAGCCAGTGGCCGTCCGGGCCGTCCAACGGGGCGACCGCCAGGGCGGTGGCCACCAGCTGGGAGCCCTCGTCCTGGACGTGCGCCCGGCCCTCGACCAACGCCGGCAGGTCGCCGGGGGCACCCCCGGCGAGGTAGACCGCGTACGGGGAGAACGCCCCGGGGGCGCCCCCGGCCTCGTCGGCCAGCTCGACCGGATCGGCCCGGCCCGGCCGGGCGCACAGGTGCACCGGCGGGCGCTCGTTGTTCTCGATCAGCATGCGGGTGGTCTCGCCCAGGTCGCCGCCGAGCGCCTCGGAGAACGCCCGCACGATCCACTGCGGGTGGCTGTAGGCCAGGGCCAGGTGCCCGATCGGATCGGTCTCGAACGCCGGGGCGAGCTTCGCCACCCAGGCGTCGGCGTCCCGACCGGCCACCTCACGCAGCACCGCGTTGGCGAAGCCGGTGGCGCTGATGCCGACCGTACGGACCAGGTCGACCGTCGAGGAGACCGCCGCGTGCGCCGGCACCCGGGTGTGCAGGAGCTGGTACGCGCCCAGCCGCAACGCGTCGCGCACCGGCGGGTCGATGCGGGACACGTCCCGGCCGGCGGCGTCGGTGAGGATCGCGTCGAGGGTGCCGGTGTGCCGCAGCGAGCCGTAGGTCAGCTCGGTGGCGAAGGCGGCGTCCCGGCCGGTCAGCCCCTCCTCGCGCAGCATCGCCGGCAGCACCAGGTTGGCGTACGCGTCGTCGCGGTGCACCGCCGCGACGGCCTGGTACGCGACGTGCCGGGGCAGGTCCACGGCGGGCCGCACCGGCCGCCCGCCGCCCCGCCGGTCCTCGCCGCCCCGACCGCCCCGGGCCGACCGGTCGCCGTAGCCGGGCCGGTCACCCCGCGGGCCGCCCGACGACCGCTCGGGACGCCGGTCGGGGCGCGGGTCGCGCTGCTCGTCGTACCGGCGCGCGGGCCGTTCCGTCGGCCCGGTCATGCGAGCTCCTCCCCGGCGGTGACCCGGGCGCCGCGCGCCCAGTCGCTCGCCGGCATGGCCTTCTTGCCGGCCGCCCGCACCTCGCCGAGGGCCACCGGGGCGGTGCCCGTGCCGGCCAGCACCCGGGACTTCTCCACCAACAGCTCGCCCGGCTTCAGCTCGGGGCCGTCCGGCACCGGGACGACCGGGCCGAGCTTGACCCGCTCGTCCCGGAACGTGGTCCACGGGCCCGGGGCCGGGGTGCATGCGCGGACCCGCCGGTCCACCGCGAACGCGGGGTCGCCCCAGCGCACCCGGGCGTCCTCGACGGTCAGCTTCGGCGCGAGCGACACCCCGTCGGCCGGCTGCGGCTCGGCCCGGCCGGTGCCCGCCGCGATCGCGTCGAGGACGGCCACCAGCAGGCCGGCGCCGGAGTGGGCGAGCCGCTCCAGCAGGTCCCCGGAGGTGTCGGTGGGGCGGATCTCGTCGGTGAGGGTGCCGTACACCGGGCCGGTGTCCAGCCCCGCCTCCAGCTCGAAGACGCTCGCGCCGGTCAGCTCGTCGCCGTGCAGCACGGCGTGCTGGACCGGGGCCGCACCGCGCCACGCGGGCAGCAGCGAGAAGTGCAGGTTGACCCAGCCGTGCCGGGGGATCTCCAGCGCGGCCGGGGGGACCAGCGCGCCGTAGGCGACCACCGGGGCGCAGTCGGGGGCCAGCTCGCGCAGCCGGTCGAGGAACTCCGGCTCGCGCGGTCGGGCCGGGGTGAGCACCTCGACGCCGTGCTCGTCGGCCCACGCGCCGACGGGCGAGCGGACCAGGCCCCGGCCGCGGCCTGCGGGGGCGTCGGGACGGGTGACGACGGCGACCAGCTCGTGGTCGGAGGCCGCGACGGCGGCCAGGGCGGGAACGGCGACGGCCGGGGTGCCGGCGAAGACGAGGCGCACCGGCGTCACCGACCCAGACCGAAGGGGCTGCTGGCGGCGTGCGGGTTGAGCTTGACCGTCGGCGGGGTGGTCGGGTCGTACCAGTCCGCCTGACGGATCGCCTTCATCGCCTCCTTGCGGCCGTCCGGGTCCAGCCGGTCGACGAAGAGCACGCCGTCGAGGTGGTCGGTCTCGTGCTGGACGCAGCGGGCCATCAGGCCGGTGCCGACGATCTGCACCGGGTCGCCGTAGCCGTTGAAGCCCTTGGCGATCACGTTCTGCCGGCGCTTGGTGTCGAAGTAGAGCCCAGGGATGGACAGGCAGCCCTCCGGGCCGTCCTGTTCCTCGGCGTCGGGAAACTCCAGCACCGGGTTGACCAGGTGGCCGAGCACGTCGTCGACGTCGAAGGCGAACACCCGCAGGCCCACGCCGAGCTGCGGCGCGGCCAGGCCGGCGCCGCTCTGCTCACGCATCGTGTCGGTCAGGTCGGCGACGAGCTTGCGCAGCTCGGCATCGAAGTCGACCACCGGATCGGCCGGTGTGCGCAGCACCGGGTCCCCGAACAGACGGATGGGCTGGACGGTCACTCGGGGGTGCTCCTTCGGTCGGACGACGGTCGTGCCGTACCAGTCTACGGAGTGCGTTCGGTGACGCCGGCCGGCGTACCGCGATCGGTGGCCGGGGACTCGTCGCGCAGGGTGACTGGCATCGGTGGCGTAGCCGCGCGGGGTTCAGCCGGGCCCGGCGCTCGCACGTCGGCCCGCGCCGGCCCCGGGAGCCGGCTCGCGGGACCGGCCCTCAGGCACCCGGGGCCGGGTCGCCCGCGAGCACGGTCTCCCCGGCGCGCAGGCAGTGCTCCGGCAGCGGGAGCTGGATCTTGTGGGCCGCCTCCCAGTCGTACACGATGCCGGGGCGGACCTGGGCGGTGAAGTAGTCCACCGCGCTCATCCCGCCGACCACCGGCTCCTCCACCTCGGCGACCAGCCGCGCGGGGACCAGCGGGAACCCGTTCTGCAGGGCGGCGCTGAGCCGGCGGTGGCCGTCGACGACGAAGAAGTACTCCCCGGTGAAGCCGATGGTCAGCGGCTCCAGCGCCTCGTCGCCACCGTCGGCGACCTCACCGACGAACCCGGCGTCCCACAGCCCGCGCAGGGTGCCGATGTCCTCCGTCGGGTAGACCCGGGCCGGGTCGAGCAGCAGCAGCGGGGGGGCGTCGCGGAGCACGTCGGCACCGATCCGGCCCTCGTACACGTCGATGATGTGGTTGATCACCTGCTCCGGGTTGGCCCGGGTGGAGTCGCAGATCAGGTCGTAGTTGCGCAGTCGGGCCTTGTCGACGCCGTAGCGGACGACGAACCGGCCCCGCTCGCTCTCGCTGCGCTCGCGCAGCTTGGTCTTCGCCTCCTCCAGGGAGGCGTAGCTCTCGGCCGGGCCGGAGGGGCGGGCCAGCACCCGGCGGGCGGCCTCGGTCGGCTCGGTGATCATGTGCACCTTGAGCGCGTCGGTGAAGAAGTGCCAGGCCAGCCGGGAGTCCATCACCAGGCTCTCGCCGGAGGCGGCGATGTCCTGCTGGAGCTGGTCGACGTAGCCGTCGACGGCCTGGTCCAGCTCGGCGTGCAGGTTGAGCTGGAGCGCGGTCATGTCCCGCTCCTGCGCCATCTGGCGGTAGAGGTCGCCGACGCTCACCCGGCGCAGCTCCAGCCGCTTGGCGATCTCGATGGAGACGGTGCTCTTGCCGCTGCCGAGGTCACCGTTGAAGACGATCGATTGACGAACGGTCACGACTGGTCCACCCCTGATCACCGGCTGATTGACATCATCGACATGGCGCCCTACCGACGCGCTTCCGCCATCGTCGCGCGATCCGTGCGCCCAGGCATGACGGGCGATGCTATCACGCAGGCACCAGCACGGACCGTGACGGCGCTCGGAACCGGTGGTCGGCCGTGGGCGGGGCGAGAGCCGTAGCCGGCCCGCGCGGGGCGCTCACTCAGAACATGGTCAGCGGGTCGACCTGGAGACGCACCGGGTCGGCCGCCTTGCGGGCGGCGCGGACCCCGGCGGCCGAGTGCAGCGCCCCGGCCAGGGCCGCCGCCCGGGCCCGGGGCACCCGGACCAGCATCCGCTCCCGGTCGCCGTCGGCGGGGACGGGACCGAGCAGCTCGGCCTCCTCGGGCAGCCGGGCCTCGGCCAGCAGGTCGGCCACCGCGTCGGCCGAGCCGGTGACGCTGGCCATCCGCACCGCCGGGGGGAAGCCCAGCTCGCGGCGCTCGGCCAGTTCCCGGGCGGCGAACCAGGCGGCGTCCCAGCGCAGCAGCGCCTGCACCGGGGCGAGGGCGCCGTCGGCGACCACCACCACCCGGCCACCGGCCCCGGCGGGGCGGGCCAGCGCGGCGGCGGCCAGCCAGCGGCGCAGCGCCTCCTCGCCGGCCCGCAGGTCGGCCCGGGTGAGCAGGGCCCACGAGTCGAGCAGCAGGACCGCGCCGTAGCCGCCCTCGGCGACCGGCTCGGCGCCGGGGGTGGCCACCACCAGGCCGGCTCCGCCGGGCACGGTGGTGAGCACCTCCTCCCGGCCGGAGGTGCGTACCGGCACGCCGGGGAAGGCCCGGCCCAGCTCCTCGGCGGTGCGCCGGGCGCCGGTGACGGAGGCCCGCAGCCGCCGCCCCCCACACTCCGGGCAGGCATATGCGGCGGCGATCCGGCCGCACCAGCGGCAGGTGGGCGGGCCGTCGGCCGACGGCAGGGCGAGCGGCCCGGCGCAGTGCGGGCAGCGCGCCGGGGTCCGGCACTCGGCGCAGGAGATCGAGGGCAGGTAGCCGCGGCGGGGCACCTGGACCAGCACCGGCGCGTCGGCGCGGACCGCGTCGCGGGCGGCGGTCCAGGCCAGGCTGGGCAGCCGGGCCGTGGCCGCGCCCGGGTCGCGGGCCAGTTGCGGGTCGTCGCCGGTCGGCGCGACGGCGGGGGTATGCGCCCGCACGGTGGCCCGGTCGGCGACCACCTCCCGGGCCCAGCCGGTCTCCACCAGCAGTTGCGCCTCGGCGCTGCGCGCGTACCCGCCGACCAGGGCCGCCGCGTCGGCGAGCTGGGCGCGGGTGAGCAGCACCTCGCGGGCGTGCGGGTAGGGCGCGCGCGGCTCGGCGTGCAGGTCGTCGCCGTCGTCGATGAGGGCGACCAGGCCGAGCCGGGCCACCGGCGCGAACATGGCCGCCCGGGTGCCGATCACGACGGGTACGTCCCCGCGCCGGGCCGCCAGGAACGCGCGGTATCGGCGGGCCGGGCCGGCGGCGGCGGCCAGGGTGACGTGCCGGCCGTCACCCAGTGCGACGGTCAGCGCCGCGTCGAGGCGGTCGAGGTCCCGGGCGTCGGGAACCACGACGACGGCGCCCCGCCCGCCGGCCACGGTGGCGGCGACCGCCTCGGCGTACCGGGCGGGCCAGTCCTCCCCGGGCAGGGCGGACCAGACCGCGCGGACGGGCCGGCCCTCGGTCAGGGCGCGTAGGAACGCCGGCCCGGCGGGGTACGCCCGCCAGCCGTCCGCCTCGGGGGGAGCCGGCGGGGCCGAGGGCTCGGGCGGGGTGTGCGGCTCCTTCTCCACCCGGGCGTGCCGGGGGGGCACGGCCAGCCGGAGCACGTCGGCGAGGCTGCCGGCGTACCGGTCGGCGACGGCCCGGGCCAGCCCGGCGACCTCGGGGGCCAGCACGGGCTCCGGCGAGACGACCTTCTCCAGGTACGCGAGCTTGCCGGTGTGCCCGGAGTCGTCGGCCCGCTCAAGCAGCCAGCCGTCGACGAGCTGACCGGCGAAGCGCACCTTCACCCGCGTCCCGGGGGCCGCGGCCTCGTCCAGTTCGGCGGGCACCAGGTAGTCGAAGGGGCGGTCGAGGTGGGCCAGCGGGACGTCCACGCAGACACGAGCGACCGGCGACCCGTCCGCGGGTCGCCGGTCGCTGCGCCTGGTGCCGGTCAGGCTCCCGCGGCCGACTTGAGGTCGGCGGCCCGGTCGGTGCTCTCCCAGGTCAGGTCGGGCAGTTCCCGGCCGAAGTGGCCGTACGCCGCGGTCTGCCGGTAGATCGGGCGGAGCAGGTTCAGGTCCCGGATGATGGCGGCCGGGCGCAGGTCGAAGACCTCGGACACGGCCTTCTCGATCGAGGCGACCGCCACCGTCTCGGTGCCGAACGTCTCGATGAACAGGCTCACCGGGTGGGCCTTGCCGATCGCGTACGCGACCTGCGCCTCGCAGCGCTCGGCGAGGCCGGCGGCCACCACGTTCTTGGCCACCCAGCGCATCGCGTACGCCGCCGAGCGGTCCACCTTGGACGGGTCCTTGCCGGAGAACGCGCCGCCACCGTGCCGGGCGTACCCGCCGTACGTGTCGACGATGATCTTCCGACCGGTCAGGCCGGCGTCACCCATCGGGCCGCCGATCTCGAACCGCCCGGTCGGGTTGACCAGCAGCCGGTAGCCGTCGGTGTCGAGGCCGAGGCTGTCCAGCTCCGGGGCGATGACGTGGTCGCGCACGTCCGGGGTGAGCAGGGAGTCCAGGGAGATGTCGGCCGCGTGCTGGCTGGACACGACGACCGTGTTGAGCCGGACCGGGCGCAGCCCCTCGTACTCGATGGTGACCTGCGTCTTGCCGTCCGGCCGCAGGTAAGGGATCGTGCCGTCCTTGCGCACCGCGGTCAGCCGGCGGGCCAACCGGTGCGCCAGGGCGATCGGCAGCGGCATCAGCTCGGGCGTCTCCGAGCAGGCGAAGCCGAACATCATGCCCTGGTCGCCGGCGCCCTGGGCGTCCAGGGCGCTCTCCGACGAGCCGGTGCGCAGCTCCATCGCGTTGTCCACGCCCTGCGCGATGTCCGGGGACTGTGCCCCGATGGACACGTTGACGCCGCAGGAGGCCCCGTCGAAGCCCTTCTTCGAGGAGTCGTAGCCGATCTCGAGGATTGTCTCCCGGACGATCGTGGGGATGTCGGCGTATGCCTTGGTCGTCACCTCGCCGGCCACGTGCACCTGGCCGGTGGTGATCAGGGTCTCGACGGCCACGCGACTGTGCGCGTCCTGGGTGAGCAGTGCGTCGAGAATGCCGTCGCTGATCTGGTCGGCGATCTTGTCCGGGTGGCCTTCCGTGACCGATTCGGACGTGAAGAGGCGGCGTGTCACGGCACTCCTAAGTATGTGGAAGTCGTTCCGTGGAGTGTAATCACCCACACTCGCACAGCACTCGATCGGTCAGGTCGCCGTCACCATGCGGACACCCCCGGCCAACCGCGCCACCACGAGGTCCCAGACGCCGTCGGCGAGGTCCTCCTTGGACTGTTCGGGCAGGGTGTGCACCGCGCCGTCCGCGCCGATGACGGTCGCCGCGTTGGTCTCGGCGCCGAAGACCTTGTCCTGGCCGACCTCGTTGACAACGACGAGGTCCGCCCGTTTGCGGGCGAGCTTGGCCCGGCCGTTGGCCTCCGCGTCGCCGGTCTCGGCCGCGAACACCACCAGAACCTGTTCCGGTCGGCGACGCCGACCCAGCTCGGCGGCGATGTCCGGGTTCGTGACGAGTTCGATCGTAGGTGGCCCGGCGTCTGATTTCTTGATTTTGCCCGGTGAGTAGGTGGCGGGCCGGAAGTCGGCGGGTGCCGCCGCCATCACCACCGCGTCGGCCCCCGCGGCGGCCTTCAGGGTGGCCTCGCGCAGTTCCTCGGTGGTGCCGACCCGGACCAGGTCGACGCCGGCCGGGTCGGCGAGCGCCACGTTGGCGGAGACCAGGGTGACCCGGGCGCCGCGGGCGACCGCGGCGCGGGCGAAGGCGTACCCCTGCTTGCCGGACGAGCGGTTGCCCAGGAACCGGACCGGGTCGAGCGGCTCCCGGGTGCCGCCGGCGGTCACCACCACGTGGCGGCCGGTCAGGTCGGCCGGGGCGGCGACGCCGCGGGCCAGCGCCCGCCGGGCGACGGCGAAGATCTCGGCCGGGTCCGGCAGCCGCCCCTTGCCGCTGTCGGCGCCGGTGAGCCGGCCGACGGCGGGCTCGATCACCCGAACACCCCGGGAGCGCAGCGTGGCGACGTTGGCCACGGTGGCCGCGTTCTCCCACATCTCGGTGTGCATCGCCGGGGCGAGCAGCACCGGACAGCGGGCCGTGAGCAGCGTGTTGGTGAGCAGGTCGTCGGCGAGGCCGTGGGCGGCGCGGGCGAGCAGGTCGGCGGTGGCCGGGGCGACCACGACCAGATCGGCCCGTTGCCCGAGCCGGACGTGCGGCACCTCGTGCACGTCGGACCAGACGTCGTCGGCGACCGGCTGGCCGGACAGGGCGGCCCAGGTCGGCGCCCCGACGAAGCGGAGCGCCGACGCGGTCGGCACGACGCGGACCCGGTGCCCCGACTCGGTGAACAACCGCAGCAGCTCACACGCCTTGTAGGCGGCGACGCCGCCGCCGACCCCGAGGACGATCTCGGCGGACATCGACGCGCGGCGGAACTACGGCTGGTCGGTGGGCTCGGCGGTCAGCAGGCCCCCGTTGATCTCGCGCATGGCGATGGAGAGGGGCTTCTCCTGGGGAGTGGTCTCCACGAGGGGGCCGACGTACTCCAGCAGGCCCTCGCCGAGCTGGCTGTAGTAGGCGTTGACCTGGCGGGCCCGCTTGGCGGCGAAGATCACCAGGGCGTACTTCGACGTCGTCTTCTCAAGGAGCTCGTCGATCGGCGGGTTGGTGATGCCTTCGGGGTTGGCGATGGATCCCACGAAATAACCTCTGCGTCTCTGTTACCGCGCGGACGCGGTGGGTCGCTCAACCACTCAGACGTGGTTGAGCCGGAGCCGGGAAAGAAGAACCGAGCAAGCCTACCAGCCCGTCGACCGCCCGGCTGGTCAGGTCGTGCGCCACGACGTGCTCGGCCACGGCCGCGACGGCCGGCTCCGGCCGCCAGCCGGGCGGGGCGAGCAGGACCAGTCGGGCGTCCGGGCGCGCCGCACGGACGGCGAGCGCGCCGCGCAGGTCGAGCGGGAGCAGCACCGGCTGGCCGGCGGCGAGCCGCGCGAGGACCGGCCCGGCCGGGGTGCCGCGGGAGTGCGGCCCGACCCGGGTCCACTCCAGCAGCCGACCGGCGGCGATCAGCCGGTCGAACTCCGCCGGGTCGAGGAACAGCCGGTCGACGCCGTCCCGCTCACCCGCCCGGCGAGGGCGGGTGGTGGCCGGCACCGGCGTCCACACCGACGGAGAACGCGCCCGGAACAGCTCGACGACACTGCCCACGCCGGCCCCGGAGGGGCCGGTCAGGACGGTGGGCCGAGCCGCCGGGCGCGCCTCGTCATCCGTGCTCACGGCTCGTTTCTACACGCTGCCGTGGTCAGGTGACGGCGAACCCGTCGTGCTCAGTTGGCGGCGAACTCGCCGAGCAGCGCCTTACGCTGCTGCTCGCCCAGGCCCCGCAGCCGGCGGCTGTCGGCGATCTTGAGCTTCTCCATGATCTGGGTGGCCCGGATCTTGCCGATACCCGGCATCGCCTGCAGGACGGCCGAAACCTTGAGCTTGCCGACGACGTCGTCGCCCTCGGCCCGCGCGAGGACGGAGGCGAGGGTGGTCTTGCCCTGCTTGAGCTGCTCCTTCAGCTCAGCACGGGCCTTGCGGATCTCCGCAGCCTTTTCGAGCGCGGCTGCGCGCTGCTCGGGGGTCAGTGACGGGAGGGGCACCAGTTCTCCTCAGGTCCCTATAGCGACGGGCGGGACGCCACGCCGCAGCTGTGAAACGTGAAGTCGCCGGGAACCAAAGGGGTCCATGGTTCCCAGCGCGGGGAAAACTAGCGTTCGCGGGCGCATTCGGCAACGTGGGCGCGCGGCGACCACGGCAAAGTGACCGAGCCTTCACTCAGTCAGGCCTCGCCGAGGGCAGCCCGACACTCGGTCAGGACCCGGTCCGCGGCGGCTCGCAGCGCGGCCACGTCGGGCCCGGCGTGCAGCACCTCGCGGGAGTACGACGGCAGCACCGACGACAGGCCGGAACCGAAGACCGTACGCAGATCGGCCGCCGTGGCGCCCTGTGCGCCGAGCCCCGGAGCGAGCAACGGACCGTGCACGGCGGAGAGGTCGTGGCCCGTGTCACCGATGGTCGCGCCGACCACCAGGCCGAAGCTGCCGAGCGGCTCGGCACCCCGATTGAGCTGCGCAATCTCGTCGATCACCGTCTGTGCGACGGTGCGTCCGTCGGCGGTGCGGGCGCGCTGCACCGCGGCCCCCTCCGGGTTGGACGTCAGCGCCAGGACGAAGACCCCGCCGCCGTGCGTGGCGGCGAGCTCGAACATCGGCGCCAGCGACCCTACTCCCAGGTAGGGGCTCGCCGTGAGCGCGTCGACATACAGCGGGCTGGATGGATCGAGGTACGCGGCGGCGTACGCGGCGACGGTCGAACCGATGTCCCCGCGCTTGACGTCAAGCAGAACGAGCGAGCCGGAATCCCGCAACTGTCGGATAGTTGACTCCAGTACGGACACGCCGCGGGAGCCGAAGCGCTCGAAGAACGCGGACTGGGGCTTGACGACCGCGACCTGGTCGCCGAGCGCCTCCACCACGGTGCGGCTGAAGCGCTCCAACCCGTTGACGTCGTCCGACAGGCCCCACCGGGCCAGCAGCCCCGGATGCGGGTCGATGCCCACACACAGCGGCCCACGCTCCGCCATCGCCCGGTGCAACCGGCCACCGAAGCTCTCCATCCGACCTCTCCCTCTCTCGATCTCTCCCCGGTGCGCGGCACCCGCCGCGCCCCGACGCGCGCCGCAACCGGCGCGGCTGACCGATCCGGGACATGCCAAGCCGGACCGGTGAACCAGCGACTCGGGTCAGCCGACCGCCACCGCGGCGGCGATCCCGGCCGCGATCCGGGCGACGTCGGCGTCCCCGGTCACGTACGGGGGCATGGTGTAGACCAGGTCGCGGAACGGCCGCAGCCAGACCCCCTGCCCGGCCGCGGCGGCGGTGGCCTTCGCGAGGTCCACCTCGTGGTCGAGCTGGACCACGCCGATCGCGCCGAGCACGCGCACGTCGGCCACCCCCGGTGCGCCCCGCAGCGGCTCCAGACCGGCCCGCAGGCCCGCGCCCACCCTCGACACCTCGGCGGCCCAGTCTCCGGCCCGCAGCAGCCCGATGGAGGCGTTGGCGACCGCGCAGGCGAGCGGATTGCCCATGAACGTCGGCCCGTGCGCCAGTACCCCGTCGCGGGAGATGCCCCACGCCACCTCCGCCGTGCACAGCGCGGCGGCCAGCGTCAGGTAACCGCCGGTGAGCGCCTTGCCGACGCAGAGCACGTCGGGGCTCACCCCGGCGTGCTCGGCGGCGAACATCGTCCCGGTGCGGCCGAAGCCGGTGGCGATCTCGTCGAAGACCAGCAGCACGCCGTGGGCCCGGGTCACCTCACGCAGCACCCGCAGGTACTCCGGGTGATGGAAGCGCATCCCACCGGCGCCCTGCACCACCGGCTCGACGATCACGGCGGCCAGCTCGTCGGCGTGCCGCCGCACGGCGTCCACCAGCTCCGCCACGTACGCCGGGTCGGGCGGGGTGTCGAAGCCGCCCGGCGGCACGGGCGCGAACACCTGCCGGGGCAGCACGTCGCCCCAGAGGTGGTGCATGCCGCCCTCGGGGTCGCAGACGCTCATCGGGTGGAACGTGTCGCCGTGGTAGCCGCCCCGCCAGGTGCCCAGCCGGCGCCGCTCCGGCCGCCCGACGGCCCGCTGGTACTGCAGGCACATCTTCACCGCGACCTCGACGCTCACCGAGCCGGAGTCGCACAGGAAGACCCGTTCCAGCCCTTCCGGGGCCAGCTCGACCAGCGTGCCGGCCAGCCGCACCGCCGGCTCGTGGGTCAGCCCGCCGAACATCACGTGGCTCATCCGGCCGAGCTGGTCGGTGACGGCCGCGTCCAGCACCGGGTGCCGGTAGCCGTGGATGGCCGCCCACCAGGACGACATCCCGTCCACCAGCTCCCGGCCGTCGGCCAGCCGCAGCCGCACCCCCTGGGCGCTCTCCACCACGTACGGCGCCGTGGCCGGCGGCAGCGACGCGTACGGGTGCCACACGTGCTCCCGGTCGGCGGCGAGGATCTCCTCGGGTGTCATCCGCGCACCCTCCCGCACCGGGCGGGGCGGGCCGCTGTCGGAGGGTCCCCGGTCATGTTCGTCCCCCCGGCAGCGCCGCCGGGGCCGGGCGGGCGGCCCGGGCGGCGGCGCGGACGAGGGCCGGCCCTCGGTAGATGAACCCGGTGTAGAGCTGGACCAGGGACGCGCCCGCGTCGAACATCCGGGCGGCGTCGTCGGGGTCGACGATGCCGCCCACCCCGACCACCGGGAGCCGCCCGCCCGTCTCGCGGTGGACGAAGGAGACCACCTCCCGTGCGCGGGCGGCCAGCGGGCGGCCGGACAGGCCACCCTGCTCCGCGCCCCGCGCCCGGTCGGCCGGGGCGAGCCCGTCGCGGGCCAGGGTGGTGTTGGTGGCGATCACCCCGGCCGCGCCCCGGCTCAGGCAGACCTCCAGCAGCTCGGCGATCGCCGGGTCGGTCAGGTCCGGGGCGATCTTCACCAGCACCGGCTTCTCCCCCACCAGGGCCGTCAGCAGCGCGTCCAGGTGCGACCGGTCCTGCAAGGCGCGCAGGCCCGGGGTGTTCGGCGAGGAGACGTTGACCGCGAAGTAGTCGCCGTGCCCGCGCAGCGCCCGATAGGAGGCGAGGTAGTCCTGCACCGCCTCGTCCAGCGGGGTCACCTTGGACTTGCCGAGCGAGATCCCCAGCGGCACCCCGATCGGGCGGGGCAGCGCGGCCAGCCGGCCCGCCAGCGCCACCGCACCGGCGTTGTTGAAGCCCATCCGGTTCACCACGGCCTCGCTGTCGCGCAGCCGGAACAGCCGGGGCCGGGGGTTGCCCGGCTGGGCGTGCGCGGTGACCGTGCCGACCTCGACGAAGCCGAAGCCCAGCGCCGGCCACGCCGGCAGGGCCGCACCGTCCTTGTCCATCCCGGCGGCCAGCCCCACGGGGTTCGGGAACTCCACCCCGAACACCGTCCGGGGCGCCCGCACGGCGTACCGGGCCCGCAGCCCGGCCAGCGCCACGGGCGACCGCGACACGGCGGCCAGCCGCCGCAGCGTCCACTCGTGCGCCGCCTCGGCATCCCCCCGCCCCAACCGGAAGAGCCCGGGCCGCACCACCTTCTCGAACATCACCACGCCCTCCCCCTCCCCCGGGTCGCACCGCCGTGTTGATCAAGAAGTTGGCGTCCGGGAACGGGCCCCTGGGCGACCGGAACCTCTTGATCAACGCCGACCGGGCGGGGGGTGGGAGGTTGGGGTGGGGTCATCGGGTGGCTCGGAGGGTGGCGTGCAGGTCTTGGAGGGGGCGGACCTGCATGTCGCCGCGGATGTGGGCCTCGATGCCCATCACCGCCGCCGCCGCGCCCGGGACGGTGGTGATGCAGGGGATGTCGGCCGTCACGGCGGCGCTGCGGATCTCGTAACCGTCGGAGCGGGCGCTCGCCCCGGAGCCCTGCGGGGTGTTGACCACCAGCGCCACGTCGCCGCCGAGGATCATCGAGACCGCGTCCTCACCCGCGCCGGACTCGTAGTGCTTGCGGATCTGCTCGCAGGCGATGCCGTGCCGACGCAGCACCTCGGCGGTGCCGGTGGTGGCGACGATCTCGAAGCCCAGGTCGGCCAGGCGCTTGATCGGGAAGATCATGCCGCGCTTGTCCCGGTTGGCCACCGAGACGAAGATCCTCCCGGCGGTCGGCAGCGACCCGTACGCGGCGGCCTGGCTCTTGGCGAAGGCGTGGCCGAAGTTCGTGTCGATGCCCATCACCTCGCCGGTGGACTTCATCTCCGGGCCGAGCAGCGAGTCGATGCCCTTGCCCGACGGGGTGCGGAACCGCTTGAACGGCAGCACCGCCTCCTTCACCGCGATCGGCGCGTCGGCCGGCATCGTCCCGCCGTCGCCGGTCGGCGGGAGCAGCCCCTCGGCGCGCAGCTCGGTGATGGTGGCGCCGAGGGCGATCCGGGCCGCCGCCTTGGCCAGCGGCACCGCCGTGGCCTTGGACACGAACGGGACCGTCCGGGACGCCCGCGGGTTCGCCTCCAACACGTACAGCACGTCGTCCTTGAGCGCGTACTGGACGTTGAGCAGGCCGCGCACCCCCACGCCCCGGGCGATCGCCTCGGTGTACCGGCGCACCTCCGCCAGGTGCGAGCCGGCCAGGGTGATCGGCGGCAGCGCGCAGGACGAGTCGCCGGAGTGGATGCCGGCCTCCTCGATGTGCTCCATCACGCCACCGAGGTACACCTCGCCGTCGGCGTCGCACAGGGCGTCCACGTCGATCTCGATGGCGTCGTCGAGGAACCGGTCGACCAGCACCGGGCGGTCCGGGGAGATCTCGGTGGCCCGGCCGATGTAGTCGCGCAGCGTCGGGTCGTCGTAGACGATCTCCATGCCCCGCCCGCCCAGCACGTACGACGGGCGGACCAGCACCGGGTAGCCGATCTCCCCGGCGATCGCCTTGGCCTCCTCGTACGAGGTGGCCATGCCGTGCGCGGGGGCGCGCAGCCCGGCCCGGGCCAGCACCGACCCGAACGCGCCGCGCTCCTCCGCCAGGTGGATCGACTCCGGCGAGGTGCCGACCACCGGCACGCCCGCGTTCTTCAGCCGCTGCGCCAGGCCCAGCGGGGTCTGCCCGCCGAGCTGCACGATCACCCCGACCACGCCCGGCCCGCCGGCCGCCCGGCCGGACGAGTCCTCGGCGTGCCACACCTCCAGGACGTCCTCGAAGGTCAGCGGCTCGAAGTAGAGCCGGTCGGCGGTGTCGTAGTCGGTGGAGACGGTCTCCGGGTTGCAGTTGACCATCACCGTCTCGTAGCCGACCGCCCTGAGCGCCATCACGGCGTGCACGCACGAGTAGTCGAACTCGATGCCCTGGCCGATCCGGTTCGGCCCGGAGCCCAGGATGAGCACCTTGGGCCGGTCCGACGGCGCGACCTCGGTCTCGGAGTCGTACGTCGAGTAGTGGTAGGGGGTGGTCGCCTCGAACTCGGCGGCGCAGGTGTCCACCGTCTTGTAGACGGGCCGGATGTCGAGGCGGTGACGCAGCGTGCGTACCCCGTCCTCGGCGGCCAGCTCCGGACGGAGCGCGGCGAGCTGCCGGTCGGACAGGCCGGCCCGCTTGGCCCGGCGCAGCAGGTCGCCGTCGAGCACCGGGGCGTCCACGATCTCCGCCCGGAGCTCCACCAGCGCCGCGATCTGATCCAGGAACCACGGGTCCATCCCGCCGGACGCGGCGGCGACCTCGGCGATCGACGCCCCGAGGCGCAGCGCCCGCTCGACGGTGTACAGCCGGCCGTCGTGCGGGACGCGCAGCGCGGCGAGGGTGTCCTCCCTCGTCGCCCCCTGCGGATCCGGCACGGTCCAGAATCCGCCTGCTTTGGTCTCCATCGAGCGCATCGCCTTGTTCAGCGCCTCGGTGAAGTTGCGCCCGAGGCTCATCGCCTCGCCCACCGACTTCATGGTGGTGGTCAGCTCCGGGTCCGCGCCGGGGAACTTCTCGAACGCGAACCGGGGAATCTTCACCACCACGTAGTCCAGGGTCGGCTCGAACGCCGCCGGGGTCTTGTGCGTGATGTCGTTGGGGATCTCGTCGAGGGTGTAGCCGATGGCCAGCTTCGCGGCGATCTTCGCGATCGGGAAGCCCGTCGCCTTCGACGCCAGCGCCGAGGAGCGGGACACCCGGGGGTTCATCTCGATCACGACGATCCGGCCGTCGGCCGGGTTCACCGCGAACTGGATGTTGCAGCCGCCGGTGTCCACCCCGACCTCGCGCAGCACGGCGATGCCCAGGTCGCGCAGGCGCTGGTACTCCCGGTCGGTCAGCGTCATGGCCGGGGCCACGGTGACGCTGTCGCCGGTGTGCACGCCCATCGGGTCGATGTTCTCGATCGAGCAGACCACGACCACGTTGTCGCTGCGGTCGCGCATGAGTTCGAGCTCGTACTCCTTCCAGCCGAGCACGCTCTCCTCGATGAGCACCTCGTGCACCGGGCTGGCGGCCAACCCCGCCCCGGCGATCCGCGCCAGGTCGGCATCCGTGTGCGCCATGCCGGAGCCCAGGCCGCCCATGGTGAACGACGGCCGGATCACCACCGGCAGGCCCAGCTCGGCGACGGTGGCCTCGACCTCGGCCATGGAGTGGCAGACCCGGGAGCGCGGCACCAGGCCGGTCGGGTCGGCGATGCCGATCCGGGCGCCGGCCTTCGCCACGACGTCCTTGAAGAGCTGCCGGTCCTCGCCCCGGTTGATGGCGTCGATGTTCGCGCCGATCAGCTCCACGCCGTACTTCTCCAGCACGCCCGCGGAGTGCAGGGCGACCGCGGTGTTCAGCGCGGTCTGCCCACCGAGGGTGGCCAGCAGGGCGTCGGGGCGTTCCCTGGCGATGACCAGCTCGACGAACTCCGGGGTGATCGGCTCGACGTACGTGGCGTCGGCGAACTCCGGGTCGGTCATGATGGTCGCCGGGTTGGAGTTGACCAGGCTGACCCGGATCCCCTCGCTGCGCAGCACCTGGCACGCCTGGGTGCCGGAGTAGTCGAACTCGCAGGCCTGCCCGATGACGATCGGCCCGGAGCCGATCACCAGGATGTGCTTGAGATCGGTCCGCTTAGGCATGTGTGCGCCCCTCGCTGTGGGTCCGGCCCTCGATGAGCTCGGCGAAGCGGTCGAAGAGGTAGTCCGCGTCGTGCGGGCCGGCCGCCGCCTCCGGGTGGTACTGGACGGTGAAGGCGGGCACGTCCCTCGCCCGCAGCCCCTCGACCACGTTGTCGTTGAGGCAGACGTGCGACACCTGGACGCCGCCGAACTCGGTCTCGATCACCTGGTCGGGGACCACCAGGCCCGGCGTCGGGGCGGCGCCGGGCTCCTGTTCGCGGCCCGGCCAGGCGACCGCGAAGCCGTGGTTGTGGCTGGTCACCTCGACCTTGCCGGTGACCCGGTCGAGCACCGGCTGGTTGATGCCGCGGTGGCCGTAGCCGAGCTTGTACGTGCCGAAGCCCAGCGCCCGGCCGAGGATCTGGCTGCCGAAGCAGATGCCGAACAGCGGGATCCGCCGGCTCAGCACCTCGCGGGCGAGCCCGACGGGGCCGTCCGCGGTGGCCGGGTCGCCCGGGCCGGGCGAGATGAACACCGCGTCCGCGCCCGTGGCGAGCAGGTCGTCGATGCTCGACGAGGCGGGCAGCACGTGGGTGGTGACCCCGCGCGCGGCGAGCCGGCGCGGCACGTTGCGCTTGATGCCGAGGTCCAGGGCGGCCACGGTGAACCGGTGCGCGCCGTCGGCCTCGACCACGTACGGCTGCGCCGTGGTCACCTCGGCGGACAGGTCCGCGCCGACCATCTGCGGCGCCTGGCGGACCCGGGCCAGCAGGGCGCGCGGGTCGTCGTCGACGCTGGAGATGCCGACCCGCATCGCGCCGCGCTCGCGCAGGTGCCGGGTCAGCGCCCGGGTGTCCACCCCGCCGATGCCGACCACGCCCTCGGCGGCGAGCCGGTCCTCCAGCCCGCCGGTGGCCCGCCAGTTCGAGCCGATCCGGGCCGGGTCGCGGACCACATACCCGGCGACCCAGATCCGGCCGGACTCGTCGTCCTCGCCGTTGACGCCGGTGTTGCCGATGTGCGGCGCGGTCTGCACCACGACCTGCCGGTGGTAGGACGGGTCGGTCAGGGTCTCCTGGTAGCCGGTCATGCCGGTGTTGAAGACCGCCTCGCCGAAGGTCTCCCCGACGCTGCCGTACGCCTCGCCGTGGAACGTGCGCCCGTCCTCAAGGACGAGAATCGCGGGACGCCTTCTCATGCTGCACTTCCTTCGATCCGGACTGCGGGGCTCCGCTTCGCTGCACTCCTCGCTCGGAGCACCCTTCCTTCGATCCGGACTGCGGGGCTCCGCTTCGCTGCACT
>NZ_JBEOWQ010000005.1:0-205829 GCF_040296145.1 Micromonospora sp. NPDC002296 | reverse complement strand
TCCCTTCCTTCGATCCGGACTGCGGGGCTCCGCTTCGCTGCACTCCTCGCTCGGAGCACCCTTCCTTCGATCCGGACTGCGGGGCTCCGCTTCGCTCGAATCACTTGACAGCCTTTCCGTCCAGGACCGTCGGCTCGCCACGCAGGAAGGTCGCCACGATGCGACCCGGGAGCGTCATGCGGGCGTACGGGGTGTTGCGACTGTGGCTGGCCAGCTCAGCGGGCTCGACGACCCGACGGGCGGCCGGGTCGACCAGGGTGAGGTTGGCCGGCACGCCGGGGGCCGGGTCGAGGCCGTGGGAGTCGAGCCCGGCGATCCGGGCCGGGGCGCGGGACATCCGCTCGGCGATCAACTCCCACTGCGGGCCGAACACGTCCAGGGCGATCGACAACGCCGTCTCGAGCCCGAGCATGCCCGGCCGGGCGTACGCCCACTCGCACTCCTTGTCCTCCACCGCGTGCGGGGCGTGGTCGGTGGCGATGATGTCGATCACGCCCTCGGCGAGCGCGGCGCGCAGCGCGGCGATGTCGGTGGCGGTGCGCAGCGGCGGGTTCACCTTGTACACCGGGTCGTACGTCTCCGCCTTGGAGTCCGTCAGCAGCAGGTGGTGCGGGGTGACCTCGGCGGTGACCCGGACGCCGCGGGCCTTGGCCTGGCGCAGCACCTCGACGCTGCCGGCCGTGGAGACGTGGCACACGTGCAGCCGGCTGCCGACGTGCTCGGCGAGCAGCACGTCCCGGGCGATGATCGCCTCCTCGGCGACCGCCGGCCAGCCGGTCAGCCCGAGCCGGGTGGAGACCTCGCCCTCGTGCATCTGCGCGCCCTCGGTGAGCCTGGGCTCCTCGGCGTGCTGGGCGATGATCCCGTCGAACGCCTTGACGTACTCCAGGGCCCGCCGCATCAGCACCGGGTCGGCGACGCAGTGCCCGTCGTCGGAGAAGATCCGCACCTGGGCCGCCGAGTCGGCCATCGCGCCCAGCTCGGCCAGGCGCTCGCCGGCCAGGCCGACGGTGACCGCGCCGATCGGCTGCACGTCGACCAGGCCGGCCTCCCGGCCGAGCCGCCAGACCTGCTCGACCACCCCGGCGGTGTCGGCGACCGGGGAGGTGTTGGCCATCGCGCAGACCGCCGTGTACCCGCCCAGAGCCGCCGCCCGGGAGCCGGACTCGACGGTCTCGGCGTCCTCGCGGCCCGGCTCGCGCAGGTGGGTGTGCAGGTCGACCAGTCCGGGCAGGGCGACCAGCCCGGTGCCGTCGACCACGGCGGCGTCCGGCGCCCGCAGCCCCGCGCCGGTGGCGGCGACGACGCCGTCGCGGATCAGCAGGTCGGTCGGCGCGGCGCCGACGACGCTCACGTTGGTGATCAGGTACGCGGTCACAGCTTGTTCCCCCCGAGCAGGAGATAGAGGACGGCCATCCGCACGGAGACCCCGTTGGCGACCTGTTCGACGATGGTGGAGCGGGGCGAGTCGGCGACCTCGGGCGTGATCTCCATGCCCCGGTTCATCGGCCCGGGGTGCATGACGATCGCGTGCTCGGGCAGCCGGCGCATCCGCGGCCCGTCGAGCCCGTAGCGGCGGGCGTACTCGCGGGCGGAGGGGAAGTAGGAGTCGTTCATCCGCTCCCGCTGCACCCGCAGCATCATCACCACGTCCACGTCGGGAAGAACGACGTCGAGGTCGTAGGAGACGTCGGTGGCGGGGGCGAGGGCGGCGGCGATGTCCACCGGGATGAGGGTGGGCGGGCCGACCAGGGTGACCTTCGCGCCGAGGGTCGACAGCAACAGCACGTTGGAGCGGGCCACCCGGGAGTGCAGCACGTCCCCGACCACCGCGACGTGCAGGCCGGCGAGCCGGCCCAGCCGGGAGCGCATCGTGTACGCGTCGAGCAGCGCCTGGGTGGGGTGCTCGTGGGTGCCGTCGCCGGCGTTCACCACCGACCCGTCCACCCAGTCGGCCAGCCGGTGCGGCGCGCCGGAGGCGGGGTGCCGGACGACCACCGCGTCGGCCCCCATGGCCTGGAGGGTGAGCGCGGTGTCCTTCAGGCTCTCCCCCTTGGCGACGCTGGAGCCCTTGGCCGAGAAGTTGATCACGTCGGCGCTGAGTCGCTTCGCCGCCGCCTCGAAGGAGATCCGGGTCCGGGTGGAGTCCTCGTAGAACAGGTTCACCACGGTCCGGCCGCGCAGCGCGGGCAGCTTCTTGACCTCGCGCCCGGCGACGGTGGCCATCTCGGCCGCGGTGTCCAGGATCTGGGTGGCGGTGGCGGCGTCCAGGTCGGCGGCGGAGAGCAGGTGGCGGATCATGAGGGGAGCGCCTCTCCGTACAGCCGGACCTCGTCCGCGCCGTCGGTCTCGCCGAGGGTGACCCGCACGCTCTCGGCCAGCGCGGTCGGGATGTTCTTGCCGACGTAGTCGGCGCGGATGGGCAACTGCCGGTGGCCCCGGTCGACCAGTACGGCGAGCTGCACCGAGGCGGGGCGGCCGACGTCGCCGAGCGCGTCGAGGGCGGCCCGGACCGTGCGGCCGGAGAACAGCACGTCGTCGACGAGGACGACCCGCTTGCCGTCGATCCCGCCGGGCGGAAGCTGGGTCGGTCCGACCGCGCGGGTGGCGTTGCGGCGCAGGTCGTCGCGGTAGAGGGTGATGTCGAGCACACCCACCGGAACGGCGACGTCCTCGAAGGTGCTGATCCGGGCGGCGAGCCGCCTCGCCAGCGGCGCGCCCCGGGTGGGGATGCCGAGCAGCACGGTGTCGGCGGCGCCCTGGGTCTTCTCCAGGATCTGGTGGGCGATGCGGTCCACCACACGCGAGACGTCCGCTGCGGTGAGGATCACCTTCACCGAGGGTTGTCGCGGTGGCGACGGATGGGCAGCCGGTGGGTAGGCCACGGCGGACCTCCTTCCCCGCCTCACGGGACGGGTCGTTAAAGGATGTCTGGCACCTCCGGCGGACCGCGAACGGCCCAGGCCGGGGCTTCACGCCACGTTACCAGCGGTCACGGGGCCCGCCGCCGCCGGCACTGACCCCAGGATCAGGGTGGCGAATCGGGATAACTCACCCTGTGCTCCCCAACAGCAGGGTCACGACCACTTGACCAGGTGTCGCAATCCCCGTACCGTCACGCTCCGTAGCGATCGCTGGGAGAACCCCGACAGCACTGGGAGTGTCCGAATGCCCTCTGAATACGCCAAGTCGCTGGGTGCCCGCCTGCGCTCCATCCGCCAGCAGCAGGGCCTGTCCCTGCAGGGGGTGGAGGAGAAGTCGAGCGGGCGGTGGAAGGCCGTGGTGGTCGGCTCGTACGAGCGCGGTGACCGCGCCGTCACGGTGTCCCGCCTGGCCGAGCTGGCCGACTTCTACCGGGTGCCCGTCTCCGAGCTACTGCCCGACGGCAGCGGAGTGCGTCACGAGCCCACCAGCAAGATCGTGCTGGACCTGGAGCGGCTCTACGACGAGGCCTCCGAGGAACTGGCCTACGTCGCCCGGTACGCCCGCGCCATCCAGCAGCAGCGCGGCGACTACAACGGCCGGGTGCTCTCCATCCGCGCCGACGACCTGCGCGCCCTGGCGATCGTCTACGACGCCTCGCCGTCCGGGCTGATCGAGCGCCTCACCGAGCACGGCGTGCTCGTCGCCGACCCGCGGGCGTTCTTCGCCTCCTGACCGAGGTCGACAGTCGGAAGGGCCCGTGCCGGTCGGCACGGGCCCTTCCCTCGTCGTACGGTGCCGGCTCAGCGGGTGGCGTACTCGGCGATCCGGCCGAGCACCCCGTTGAGGAAGCGCGGCGAGTCGTCGGTCGACATCTGCCGGGCCAGTTCGACGGCCTCGCTGATCGCGACCGGGTCGTCGAGCTCGTCGACGTAGAGCAGCTCGTACACCGCGATCCGGGCCAGGTTGCGGTCGACGACCGGCATCCGGTCCAGCGTCCAGCCCTCGGCGTAGCTGGCGATCAGCTCGTCGATCCGGTTCAGGTGTGCGGCCACCCCCTCAACGAGGCCGACCGCGTACCCGAGGTGCTCCGGGTGGGGCTTCTCGATCCGCTCGATGTAGCCGGCGAGCACCTCCACCGGAGGCCGATTGCGCAGGTCGGCCTCGTAGAGCACGTCCAGCGCCCGCTTGCGCGCCTTGCGGCGTGCCGGCATCTGCTGCTTGGCGCCCTCGGCCATCAGGCGCGGCCGAGGTAACGGCCGTCGCGGGTGTCGACCTTGATCTTCTCGCCGGTGGTGATGAACAGCGGCACAGGCACGGTCGCGCCGGTCTCGACGGTCGCCGGCTTGTTGCCACCGGTGGACCGGTCGCCCTGGAGGCCCGGCTCGGTGTAGGTGACCTCCAGCACGACGGAGGTCGGCAGCTCGATGTACAGCGGCACGCCCTCGTGGGTGGCGACGGTCGCCTCGGCCTCGGGGAGGAGGTAGTTGGCCGCCTCCCCGACAGTGCCGTCGGGGACGGTGATCTGGTCGAACGTCTCCAGATCCATGAAGACGTAGTCCTCGCCGTCGGCGTAGAGGTATTGCATGGTGCGCTTGTCCACGGTCGCGGTCTCGACCTTGGTGCCCGCGTTGAAGGTCTTGTCGACCACCTTGCCGGACAGCACGTTCTTCAGGGTGGTACGCACGAATGCGCCACCCTTACCGGGCTTGACGTGCTGGAACTCGACGACGGACCAGAGCTCTCCGTCGAGGTTGAGTACCAGGCCGTTCTTCAGGTCGTTGGTGGAGGCCATTTCCTGCCTTGATCATCAATTGGCGGACAGACCTGGCAAGTCTACTGCCTGCCGCCGCCGGCTGTACCCGCCGTCAACCGCCGGCCGCCACCGCGCCCGGGCGGGCCGCCAGGTGGTGCAGGGCGAGACGGTAGCCGTCGATGCCCAGGCCGCAGATCACGCCGGTCGCCACGGCGGAGACCACCGAGTGCCGGCGGAACTCCTCGCGGGCGTGGATGTTGGAGATGTGTACCTCGACGAGAGGGCCCCGCAGCATCGCGCAGGCGTCCCGGACCGCGATCGAGTAGTGCGACCAGGCGGCCGGGTTGAGCACCACCGCCGCGCCCTCGTCGGCCGCCTCGTGCAGCCAGCCGACCAGCTCGTGCTCGGCGTCGGTCTGCCGGACCACCACGTCCAGCCCCAGCTCCCGGCCGGTCCGCGCGCACAGCGTCACCAGGTCGGCGTAGCTGGTCGCCCCGTACACGTCGACCTGGCGGGTGCCCAGCCGGCCCAGGTTCGGCCCGTTCAGCACGTACACCCTCGCGCTCACCGGGGGCTGACCTCCCGGTAGGCGGCGTGCAGCAGCTCGTCGTCCGGGCCCTCCAGGATCGTCGGGCGGGCCAGGCCGTCGAGCACCACGAACCGCAGCCGCGAGCCGCGGGTCTTCTTGTCCACCCGCATCGCGGCCAGCAGCTGCGGCCACGCGTCTGCCCGGTAGCCGGTCGGCAGCCCGAGCGCCGTGAGCACCGTGCGGTGCCGCTGCGCGGTCGCGGCGTCCAGCCGGCCGGCCAGTCGGGCCAGCTCGGCCGCGTAGACCAGGCCGACGGCGACGGCGTGCCCGTGCCGCCAGCGGTACCTCTCCACCTTCTCGATCGCGTGGGCCAGGGTGTGGCCGTAGTTGAGCACCTCGCGCAGCCCGGACTCGCGCAGGTCGCCGGAGACCACGTCGGCCTTGACCCGGATCGCCCGCTCGACCAGCTCCCGCACCATCGGCGAGGTCGGGTCGGTGGCCGCGGCCCGTTCCCGCTCGACCAGGTCGAGGATCACCGGGTCGGCGATGAACCCGCACTTGACCACCTCGGCCAGGCCGGCCGCCAGGTCGGCCGGCGGGAGGCTGTCGAGCACCGTGAGGTCGCACAGCACCCCGACCGGCGGGTGGAAGCCGCCGACCAGGTTCTTGCCGGCCGCGGTGTTGATCCCGGTCTTGCCGCCGACGGCGGCGTCGACCATGCCGAGCAGCGAGGTCGCCACCGCCACCCAGCGCACCCCGCGCAGCCAGCAGGCCGCGACGAAGCCGGCCAGGTCGGTGACCGCGCCGCCGCCCACCCCGACCACCGCGTCGGTACGGGTGAAGCCCGCCTCGCCGAGCCGGTCCCAGCACGCGGCGGCCACCTCGACGGCCTTGCCCGCCTCGGCGTCCGGCACCTCCACGATCAGCGGGGCCATCCCGGCGGCGGCCAGGCGGGCGCCGAGCGCGTCGGCCAGCCCCTTCAGCGGCGGCGCGTGCAGCACCGCCACCCGGGTCGCGTCGGGCAGCAACGTCGGGAGCGCGTCGAGCAGGTCGCGTCCCACCAGCACGTCGTACGGCCGCTCGCCGCCGACCGGAATACGGGTCACCTCGTCCATCGCCCGGCAGCCTAGTCCAGCCGCCGGGTGCCCGGCGGCGACTGTCCACTCCGTGGCGGGCGGATCGTCACCGGGGCGTGACCAGCGCGGCCCGGCAGCGTTTAGCCAGGAGAAGCGGGGGGCAGCGTCAGCACGCACCGGCCTACGAGGCGGAGGTACCCGCGATGACCACACCCACGACCGACGACACCGGAACCCGGGCGCCCGCCACGATCGACGGCGCCGACATCCGGTTGCCCGCCACCATCCTCGGCGTCGGCCTCGGCGGCTTCGCCGACGGCATCGTGCTGCACCAGGTGCTCCAGTGGCACCACATGCTCAGCAGCACCGGCAGCGACAACGTCGGGGTGCAGGCGTACCCGGTGGACACGGTTCCCGGGCTGGAGATGAACACCCTGTGGGACGGGATCTTCCACGTGGTGACCTGGGTGGCGGTGCTGGCCGGCCTGGCCCTGCTCTACTCCCGGGTGACCCGGTCCCGGGGTCGGCTGTGGCGCTCCCCCGTGCTGTGGGGCTGGGCGCTGGTCGGCTGGGGGCTGTTCAACCTCGTCGAGGGGGTCGTCGACCACCACCTGCTCGGCATCCACCACGTGCGCGGCGGCGAGTACCAGACCTGGTGGGACCTCGGGTTCCTGGCGTTCGGGGCGGCGCTGGTCGCCGCCGGCTGGCTGGTGCAGCGCCGTGGCACGGCCGTGGACCTCTGCGCCGACCGGCGGTGACCCCCGCCCACGCCGGCCACGACGCGTTCGTCCCGGGGCCTGCGCTGCTCGTACCCCTGGCGCTTTTCTGGGTCTACCTCGCCGCCGCGCTGCGGCAGCGGGGCCCGGGCGGCGGCGGGTGGCCGCACCGGCGGACGGCGGCCTTCGGCGCCGGCGCGGGCCTGCTCGCGGTCGGGCTCGTCCTGCCGGCCGGAGGCTTCGCCGGGCACGCGTGGCAGCACCTGCTGATCGGCATGCTGGCGCCGCTGGGGCTGGTGCTCGGCGCACCCGGCACCCTGCTGCTGCGCACCGTGGACCGCCGGCGCGGCCGGGCCCTGGTCCGGCTGCTGCGCCGGCCGGCCCTGGCCGCGCTCGCCCACCCGGTCACCGGGCTGGCGCTGACCGCCGGCGGGCTGTACCTGCTGTACCTGACGCCGCTGTACCGGGCCACGGTGACGCATCCGGCGGCGCACCATCTGGTGCACCTGCACTTCCTGCTCGCCGGCTGCCTGTTCACCTGGTCGGTCGCCGGCCCCGACCCCGGCCCGCACCGGCCCCGGGTGCCGGTCCGGCTGGTGGTGCTCGGCGTCGCCGTCGCCGCCCACGCCGCCCTCGCCCAACTCCTGTACGCCGGGCTCGCCGTGGACGTGCCGGGGCCGCCCGAGCAGCTCCGGGCCGGGGCGACGGTCATGTACTACGGGGGCGACCTCGCCGAGATCGCCCTCGCCCTGGCGCTGCTCGCCACCTGGCGACCGGCGCGGAAGGGGCGGAGGCCGACGCGGCCGGCGTGGCCCGTTCCTGACCCCTCACCCCCGGGGCCGGGTGGGGTCAGGGCTTGACCAGGGCCGCGATCTCGGCGGCGATCTCCTCCGGGGACCGCCCGTCGGTCACCACGGTCGAGGTCGCCACCTCGGCGTAGAGCGGGCGGCGCTGGTCCATCAGATATTTCAGCGTCGCCCGCGGGTTGATCGCCAGCAGCGGCCGGCCGGCGCCCAGCCCGACCCGCTTCACCGCGTCGGGCAGCTCGACGCTCAGGTGCACCACGGCGTGCCCGATGAGGGCGGCCCGGTTCTCCTCCGCGAGCACCGCGCCGCCGCCGAGGGCGAGCACCCCCGCGCAGGAGGCCAGCGCCGCGGCGGTGGCGGCCCGTTCGAGGGTACGGAAGTGCGCCTCCCCCTCGTCGATGAAGATCTCCGGGATCGGCTTGCCGGCCAGCTGCTCGATGTCGGCGTCGGTGTCCCGGAACTCCACCCCGAGCAGCGCGGCTAGCGCCGTCCCGACGGTGGTCTTGCCGGAGCCCGGCGACCCGACGAGGACGACCACCGGCCGCGTCCGGTTCACCGGATCACCAGGGCGTCGAGGTAACCGGCCAGGTTCCGACGGATCTCGGCCACCGAGTCGCCCCCGAACTTCTCCGTGGCGGCCTCCGCGAGCACCAGGGCCACCATCGCCTCGGCGACCACGGCGGCGGCCGGCACGGCGCACACGTCGGAGCGCTGGTTGATCGCCGTCGCCGGCTCCCCCGTGGTCACGTCGACGGTGGCCAGGGCCCGGTTCAGCGAGGAGATCGGCTTCATCGCCGCCTTCACCCGCAGCGGCTCGCCGGTGGTGATGCCGCCCTCCAGACCGCCGGCCCGGTCGGTCACCCGGCGCACCCCGGTCGCGGTCGGGATGATCTCGTCGTGCGCCTCGGAGCCTCGGGAGCGGGCCTGCTGCCAGCCGTCGCCGATCTCCACGCCCTTGATCGCCTGGATCGACATCAGCGCGGTGGCGAGCCGGGCGTCGAGCTTGCGATCCCACTGCACGTGGCTGCCCAGGCCCGGCGGCACCCCGTACGCCAGCACCTCGACCACGCCGCCGAGGGTGTCGGCGGCCTTCTTCGCGGCGTCGACCTCGGCGACCATCCGGGCGCTGGCCTCCGGGTCGAGGCAGCGCAGCGGGTCGGCGTCGATGCGCTCGGCGTCATCAGGGGTGGGCCGCAGCCCCGGCTTCACCGCGACCGGGCCCAGCTCCACCACGTGCGAGACGATCTCGATGCCGAGGGCCTGCTTGATCAGGGCCTTCGCCACGGTGCCGACGGCCACCCGGGCGGCGGTCTCCCGGGCGCTGGCCCGCTCCAGGATCGGCCGGGCGTCGGTGTGGCCGTACTTCTGCATGCCGGCCAGGTCGGCGTGGCCCGGGCGGGGACGGGTCAGCGGCGCGTTGCGGGCCTGCTGGGCCAGCTCGTCGGGGTCCACCGGGTCGGCGGCCATCACCGTCTGCCACTTGGGCCACTCGGAGTTGCCGACCCGGATGGCCACCGGGCTGCCCAGGGTGAGGCCGTGCCGGAGCCCGCCGATCACCTCGATCTCGTCCCGCTCGAACGCCATCCGGGCCCCCCGGCCGTAGCCGAGCCGGCGGCGGGCCAGCTCACCGGCGATCTCGCCGGTGGTCACCTCGATCCCGGCGGGCACGCCCTCCAGCATCGCGACGAGGGCGGGACCGTGCGATTCACCTGCAGTCAGCCAACGCAACACGGGGGCAAGTCTGTCACGACCGGGTGACGTCCCACCGCACCGCCCGCCGTGTCCCGCCCTGCGGACGCCCCCGTCATCCGCCGAGGCAAGTGGTTCGGGTCCGAGCAACAAGCCGCTCCGACCCGAACCACTTCTCACCCGATCAGCCGTCGTGGGGCCCGCGCCGAGACGAAGCGACTCGGATCAGCAACACCAGGGCCACGACCAGGAAGGGTACCGACGCGAACCACAGCAGCAGCTTCGTTCCGGCAGCCGCTCCCAGGATCACCGGGAGTTGTGAGACGACGGCGGAGACACCGGTCGCGGCGAGCAGCAGGCTCACCTGGCGGGCCGAGGGCCGGGCGTCGGTTCGGACCACCCGGTCCGGCAGGGCGCCCCGCCTCAGGAGCCACCCGCCGAGCAGGATCATCAGGATGCCACCCACGACCAGCAGGTATGCGGCCAACGTCCCCACCGTCGCCTCCTTCGCTCATCGGCAGGCCGGGATTCCATAACCCTTCCACGGTATGAACGTCCTACCGATGAAGCCGACCACCATGTAGAGGTAGACCCCCTTCTGCCTGCGGCAGTAGTACTCGTACAGCCGGGGCACGAAGGTGCCCGCGATCCAACCGATGAAGCCGCCGATCGCACCACCGATCCCCGCTCCCCACGGGCCACCGATGCCGAAACCGACGATCCCGCCGATGGCGCCACCGATCATCGCGAAGGCGAGACCGAAGATGTCCAGGATCCACCTGGTCTCCCAGTGCGAGAACTTGCACCAGAAGCCGTACTCCCAGCTCCACTTGTAGTACCGCTTGTACCACCTGCCGCAGGACATCTTCCCGGAGACATCGGTGCAGTTGACCGCGTCTCCGGAGCAGTACTCGTAGCTGTTGGCGTTGCCGCCGTAGACGGGATCCACCTGTAGGAAACGACCCGTGGTCGGGTTGTAGACCCGCGCGCCCATCAGGGTGGCGCCGTTCGGGGTGTCGGCCGCCCTGCGTTCCGCGCCGAGCCAGCCGTACCGACGCGTCCCCACGTCGGCGGTGTTGCGCGGCTGGCCGGATTCGTCCTGCTCGCTCGTGTACGACAGGCCCGCGCCGCTACCAGCCATCCCCGCCACGAAGTCGCCGTGCAGGTTGGTGATGGCCCAGGCCATCCCGGTGGTGTTCAGGTACGCCCCGACCAGCCGGGACAGCCCGGGAACCGAGCGGCTGGAGTTGCCGCCGCCCTCGTCGGTCCAGGCCGGCTTGTCGGTGTCGTCGGCGTAGTGGTGCCGCTTCGTCACCGACGTCCCCGAGGGGCTGTCGGTCCACGACCGGTTCCGGTTGCCCAGGACGTCGAGGGTGTAGGTCGCCGTACGGCTCCCACTGGTGATCGACCTGACCATGTCGTTGACGTGGTAGGTCATGGCGGAGGCAGCACCGCCCCCGGGAGTGTCGACTGCCGGCGACTGTTGGGTGCGGCCCAGCGCGTCGTACACGTATCCCGTGCTGACGAGCCGGTCGGCGTTGTCGTACTGCCACGTCCGGCTCGTGGCTCCGGTGGCGGTCTGGCAGGAACCACCGGTGCCCGGAGCGTAGGACGACAGGCCGGTGCGGTTGCTGCTCGCGTCGAACTCGTAGACCCGGGACGTGCACTGGCCGCCCACGGTGTCCTGCACGGTGGCCAGGCGCCCGGCCTCGTCGTACGCCATCTGCTGTTGGGACAACGTCGACTGGCGACTGTGCCACTGGCCCTGGGAACTCCAGGTCGCGTTCTCCGCGAACACGGTGCAGTCGGGCTGGCCACAGCCCGTCTGCACGTAACCGATCCCCGTCGGGTCGCCCGCCTCGTTGCGGGTCGCCGTCACCACCACACCGTTCGGCCAGGTCTCACCCGTCAGTTCGCCGTCAGCGCCGTACTGGCCCGTGATCGTGCCGGCCTGACTGTCGACGATCTGCGTCGGGAACCCTCGGCGCTCGGTGCCACCGTCGTAGGTGTAGGTCTGCGTCGCCTTCCCGTCGGCCACGGTCGCCGGACGGGACAGCAGATCGTAGGTGACGGTGGAGACGTTGCCGTCGGCGTCGGTGTACGTCGTGCGCCGGCCCAGCGAGTCGTAGGCGCGCACCACCTCGGCCGTGACCGTGCCAGCACCGTTCAGCGACTGCGTCCGCACGCTCTTGCCGCTGGCCAGGTCGTACACGTTGCGCCGCTTCTCCAGCGGCTCGCCCAGACCGGTCCCTGCGGTGACCGTCACCTCAAGCTCACGGCCAGCCCCGTCGTAGGTGATCGCCGTGCTACGAAGGACGCCCCCACTGTTCTTCTCCGTGGTCGAACGCTGCTGGTGGTAGAGCCCGTAGGTCAGCACCGTCGCGGGCAGCTCCGGCCCCGCGTCCACAGCGCCGGCCGGTTGCGTCCGGCATACCAGGCCAGCCCATTCGGCATGCGCACCGCACTCCGGGTACGACGAGTTGGCCGCCTCGGTGTAGTAGACCGTCTGCCGGGTCGCCGGGGTGGTGTCCACCCCACCCCCGGCGGGACCGGTCGTCGCGATGACCCGCCCCGAGGCGTCGTAACTGGTCCTGGTGGTCAGGTCGAGACCGCCGGGATCGGTCGTGACGAGGAGCAGCCGGCCCAGGTCCCAGTCGTACTGCTTCGTGGTCGTCCGGGTGTCCGCGTCGATCGTCTGACCGGCGCTGACATGGCTGATCGAGGCCCTCTCCGTGGTGGGCAGGTTCCTCGGCTCACCACCGGCCGGCGCGCCCTCGTCGTAGGTGTACCGGACGTGTTTGCGGCCCCGCACCACGGCACCGCTGGCGAGCACGACCTCGTGTTCCGGCCCGAAGGTCTCCACGGCCTGCTGGCCGTCGGGCGAGTACAGGGTGGTGGTCGTCAGCTTGGCGGCGATACCGGCCTCGGCACTCGCGCTGTCGGCGGGAGAGGCGTCGAGCGCCCGCTTGCGGTTGCCCGGCTCCAGTTCACTCACGAGGTTGCCCGACCCGTCGTACCAGGTGGTCGCGATGTTGCCACCCGGCTCGGCGACGTTGACCGTCCGCGCGTTCGCGTCCAGATAGGTGACCGTGGCCCGTTCGTACGAGCCAGGCAGCGTGCCGGCGGCGGGGTCGCCGGTCGGCACCTGACTGGCCGGGAAGACCGCGGTGCCGTCGGTCGGCGGCTCCGTCTGCCCCCACCGCGCCGTCTGCCCGGCGGACAGGTCGTACGGCGCGCCGCTGCCCGAGATCGGGACCTGGTAGACCACGGTCTCGACCGCCGTGCCGGCGGTTAGGGCGGACCGGGTGACCTTGTGCAGGCGCCCCTTGCCCGGGTCGTTCGGGACCGTCGTGTAGGAGAACTGCCAGGTCTGTTCGGCCGGCGGGGTCAGCGAGACGATGATCCCGTCGCCGTTGTAGTAGTAGACGGTCCGCAACTGCTGGGGTCCCGACCCGTTGGTGTAGTCCAGTCGGGGGTCGGAGAAGGTCCGCAGCCGGCCACCGTTGTCGTAGCTGTAGCGGGCCAGCACGACGGTCCGCATCGCCGGGGTCGCCAGGTCCGGATCCCAGGCGGTGTAGGAGATCTGCTTCACCCGGCCCGCGAAGTCACCCCAGGTGCCGTCGGCCAGGCCGGTGGCGGTCGTGGCGGTGGCGTAGGTGAAGGTCAGCGCGCGGCACCCCTTGACCAGCGTCGTGCAGGTGACGCCCGCCGGGACCGGAGCCAGCATCCGGGTCGGCCGCATGATCTCGTTCGCCCCGACGGTGGCCTTCTCCCACGAGTACGTCGTGGTGTTGCCCGAGCCCGGCGCGATGGCCGCGGTCGGGGTGTAGACGTTGGCCGGGTCGGTCGACGCCCGGGTGAAGGTGACCACGTTGCCCGCACCGTCGGCGAGGGTGAAGGTGCTGGCGGCGGAGTTGAAGGTCAGCTTGTAGGACTCGGCACCGGACTGGGGCTCGTAGTTCACCCCGGCGCTGTCGACCTTGGTGAACCCGATGGTCGAGTCGTTCGGCAGTTTGACCTGTACCAGGCTGCCATAGGTGGTCAGCCGGGTGTACGGCGCGTTCGCCTCCTGGACCACCAGGCCGGAGACCCAGCCCGGCCCGAAGAGCGGGTCCAGGCCGCCCGGCTGCCGGCTGTTGACCGTACGCGAGATGCCCAGTCCGGGCGCCGACACGTCCGACTGGGAGATCTGGTAGTTGCCGGTGATCAGGTTGACCGAGCCGGGGCCGACCTGTCCTGTGTCGGCCGAGGCGAGATTCCGGTCGAACCGGAACTTCACGTTGTCGGCCGGCGCCCCGTTGCTGCTCAGGTTGAAGTAGGCCCGCACCTGCACCGGCCCGTCCCGCGGAATGCTCGCCGCGTCGACCGAGGTAAGGGTGGCGGCCACGTCCCAGTTCAGCTTGGGGGCCACGCCGGAGGTGAGAGCGACGGGCCAGGTCACCGCGCCGCCGCCGACGGCGTACGTGACGTGGGCGGTGGGGATGGTGACCCAGGCGTCCGAGCCGGCCCGCCGCCACTGGTAGGTGGCGTTCGCGAAGGACGGCGCGGCGGTCGAGCCGAGCACCACCTTCGCCCCGCTGACGTCGCCCGCCTTGGGCGAGGTGACCGCGCCGGTGCCCACCTTGAACGGGTAGCTGCGCACGTCGGTCACGTTGTTGGCCGAGTCGCGGGTACGCGCCCAGATGTTGTGCCAGCCCGGGGTCAGCGGGGTGATGCTGACGGTCGCGTCGGCGCCCGGCGTGGCGGTGTTGACGACCTTGTTCAGGGTCTGCACGTCGAGGCTGTACTCGTAGGCCGCCGCGTCGGCGATGCCGTTGGCCTCGAAGGTGAAGCTGCCGGCGACGTTCGCGTCACCGCCCCACTGGTTCTCCGGGTAGGTGGTGGAGCTGACGATGGGCGGGCTGCCGATCGACGTGTCCACGGTGAACTCGCAGAACGGCGACCAGGTCCCGTCGACCGTGCCGTCGTTGCCGCGCACCCGCCACTTGTACGAGGTGTTGTGGGTGAACGTCGCGGCCGGGACGGTGGTGCTGAACGTCGAGCCCGACGCCGCGGTGCCGGTGATCGCGCTGCCGAGCTTGGTGGTGCCGGTCAGCGTCCACCACTCGAACTCCGCCTTGACCGTGGACCCCTCGGCGTCGGAGACGACCGACTTCAGCTGCGGGGTCGCGGTGTTCACCTTGGGCCGGGACGCGCCCGTCGCGCAGGCGGTGGCCGGCACCGTCGAGCGGGTGCCGACGGTGGGGTACGAGTTGTAGTTCACCACCGCGTACGGGACCTGGCTGTTGTCGGCCGCGTTGCGGGAGCGGAACTGCTTGAAGCTGTTGGGGCTGGTCTCGTCGGTGCCCCGAACGCCCATGTAGGCGGTGGACTGGTTGGCGGTGGCGGCCCGCTGGAAGAACGTCGTGCCGCTGATGCTCACCCAGCCGTCGGCACAGGCCGTGCCGCCCTTGGTCTGGGTGGAGGTGGCCTCCTGCTGCGCCCAGGTCGGCTGGGTGCCCCAGCGGGTCGCCGAGGAGGCCGCGCCGGTGGTCCAGATCTCCCAGGAGGTGGCGGTGCAGGTGTTCGACCAGAAGTTCCAGAAGTTCACCGTCGCCGAGGTGATCTGCTTGCCCCGCAGCGCGGAGACGCCCCAGTGCACGAAGGACCGGGCCTTGGTGTTCGGCGTGCCGGCCAGCAGGCCGAGTTGGAGGTCGTTCGCCCCGCCCCGGTCGACGTTGTCGCCCTCCTTCACGTACGTGTCGAACGTCGTGTAGAGGGGGTTGATCTGCGGGTCGATGGTCACCGGGTACTGGGTGGCCGGGTCCTTGAGCCACGCCAGGTCCGGGCTCAGCCGCATGGTCAGGCCGTTGGCCTGGCCCGACCGCGCGGTGGGCCGCTCGGACTTCGCCGACACGACCGCCCGTCGGGTCGGTTCCTCCGTGCCCGGGTTCCGTCGGGCGTCCCACATCTCCGGCGCCGGCACGGCAGCGATCGGCCGGCCCTTGGCGTCCTTGAGCAGCAGCCCGCCGGAGCTGTCCTGGCTGAACGAGGACAGTCCCTTGCCGGTCAGCGGGAACGCCAGCGTCGGGAGCCGGTCCACCGCCTGCCGGTTCTTCACGGTCAGGAACTGCGAGAAGCCGGTCCGGGTGGCCTCGACCACCAGGTCGATGCCGGCGGCCACCTCCGGATAGGTGGCCCGGTTGCCGGCGAGCACCGGTGCGGGCAGGGCGCCGGCCCAGCCCATGCTCAGCCGGCCGTCGCCGATGCCGACCGCGGCCAGTTCCCCGCCGGCCTTGCGGGCACCGGAGATCCGCAGGTCCAGCGGGTGCGCCTGGGCCCGGACCGAGCCGTCGGCGGCGGGCTGGAGGGTGAGGTCGACCGGCACCCACCGGTTGTCGCGCCGGATCCGCACCGGGCTCGCGTGGACGGTCGCCTCCACCTGCCCGTTCGGGTGGGCGACGTACTCGGCGCTCTCGGTGGTCATGCCGCTGATCCGGACCCGCTTGCCGGTCAGCCGCGCGGTGACCAGCGCGGCCATCTCGTCGGGGCGGTCCAGCACCCGGTCCGGCGCCTTTGCCGGTGCGGCCTCCGCCGGGTGGTTGGGCACGTCGGTCAGGGTGACCGCGAGGACCGCCGCCATGCCGGCGAGGGTGAAGCGACCCAGTCCTGTTCTGCTGAGTCTGGCGACTTGGACGATTGACGCGAATCTTGCACGCGCAGGAGCCACTGACGGCCCTCCCCTGGGGTCGACTGGGCATTGAGTGAGGCGAACGCTACGGTGCGTCAGGAATCCAGGTCAATCAATACTTTGAGCGACTGCCGGGCCATCCACAAAAGGCCAGGTCAGCCGCCCGTGGAAGTTCCACCGACCACGAACAGCAACGGGCTGAGCTGGGGAAATAAGAGTTGATCGATCAAGTTGGAAGACCAATGCACCGATTGACCCTGGTGCGTCCGGAAATCCAGCGAAAGGGGCGGTGCGGGCCGTCACCGTGGAGTGAGGGCGACCTCGGCGGTCGCGGCACCCTTGGGGCCGCTCGCCTTCCGCGCGGAGCTGGTGCTTTCCGGATGCACAACAGATGATCTTGCTGTCGCCGAGCGCCGGCTCGACCGGGATGGCGAGACCGGGCTACCGGACCGGGCGGATCTCGATCCCGACCTCGGCGGAGAGCGCGGCGGCCATGGCCGCCACCGGGGCGCGGGCGCCGGTGAAGTGCTCGAACTGGCCGACCGCCTGGGCGACCAGCAGATCAAGACCGGACACGACCCGGCACCCGGCGGCCCCGGCCGAGGCTGCGAGGGGGGTCGGCCAGGGGTCGTACAGCGCGTCGAAGTAGACCGCGCCGGGCCGCCACCGGGCGTCGGCGGCGAGGGAGTCGGCGACGCCCTTCGGCACGGTGGAGACCACCACGTCGGCGTCGGTGCAGCCGGCCGCCTCGGCCCAGTCGGCCCCGGCCAGCCGCAGGCCGAGCGCGTCGGCGGCCGGGCGCAGTTCGTCGATCGCCGAGGCTCGCCGGGCCACCACGGTCACCGTGCCCGAGCCGAGGCGGGCGGCGGCGGCCAGCGCGGCCCGGCCGGTGCCGCCCGCGCCGAGCACGGTGACCCGGGCGCCGGGCCGCACGCCCGCCGCCGAGAGCAGCTCGATCATGCCGGCGGCGTCCGTGTTGTCCGCGTACCAGGAACCGTCGGGCCGGTGGACCAGGGTGTTCGCCGCGCCCATCGCGGCGGCGACCGGCGACACCTCGGCCGCGAGGGCGAGGGTCGCCTCCTTGCACGGCATGGTCACCGACAGCCCAGCCCACTCGGGGCCGAGGCCGGCGACCATGGCCGGCAGCTCCGCCTCCGCGCACTCGATCGTCGTGTACGACCACCCGGCGAGGCCGGCGGCGGCGTAGCCGGCGTTGTGGATCACCGGGGAGAGGGAGTGGCTGATCGGCTTGCCGACCACCGCCGCCCGCCGAGGCGTCGTCATCAGATGATCCCGGCCTCCTTGGCCTTCGCCTCGTTCTTCAGGTGTTGCTCGTACGTGTTGGCGAACTCGGAGTGCCCCTGCTTGTCGATCGCCACGAAGTAGAGCCACTTGCCCGGCGGCGGGTCCATCGCCCCCTCCAGCGCCTGCTTGCCCGGGTTGTTGATCGGGGTGGGGATCATCCCGGGCAGCTTGCGGTTGTACGGGTTCTTCGGGTTGTCCAGCTCGGCCGGGGTCATGTCCTTCGACCGCTTGCCCTCCTGGCCGATCGACTCGAAGTAGTAGTTGACCGTGACGTCCATCTCCAGGCAGTTGCACGGGAACTCGCCGTACACCCGGTTGTAGGCCACCCGGGCGACCTTGCCGAGGTCGTCCTTGTTGCCCGCCTCGGCCTGGGCGAGGGACGCGACGATCAGTGACTCGTACGGGCTGATTCCGCCGCGCTCCTCCTTGACCCGGTCGACGAACTTCATCTCCTCGGTGACGGCGAGGAAGTTCTCCACCATCAGGGTGAGGATGCTCGCGGCGGTGGCCTTCGGCGGGATCTCGTAGGTGTCCGGGAAGAGGAACCCCTCGATCGACTTCTTGACCGATTTGCCGTCGGTGCGCTTGAACCACGAGTCCGGCACGCCGAGCGCCTTCGGGTCCTTCGCGGCGGCCTCGAACTCCTTGACCGGGATCTCGGTCTTCTCCGACAGCAGCTTGTAGACGCGCTTGGCGGTCGTCCCCTCGGGGATGGTGAGCCCGTTGACGACCTTGTTCTTCAGGTCCAGCAGCATGACGAGGGCACGCTCGCCGCTCATCTGCTTGCGCACCTTGTACGTGCCCGGCTGGATGTTCTTGCTGCGCGAGTTCGCCTCGGCCGCCTCGATGAACGCCTTGGAGCTCTTTACCACTCCGGCGGTGTAGAGCGCGTTGGCCATGTCGGCGATCAGCGCGCCCTGCTTGATCTCGACGGTCACCTCGCCGGTGCCGGACCCGTCGTAGTCGGGGGTGACGAAGTACCCCTGGATCCGGTCGAAGCCGTAGAAAGCCCCGCCGCCGATGACCCCGAGCAGCACGAAGGCCATGAGCAGGGCGAGGACGGTCTTGCCGCGGCCACCGCCCGACTCCCCCTTGCGCTTGCGCACATAGCTGCGCCGGTGCTTGCCCTTGTCACCACCCCGCTCCGAGTCGTCGAACCCGAGGTCCAGATCGTCGATCATCGCGTCCGCCTCCGCTGCGCTTCCAGCCAGCTCTGCAGGATCTCGACCGCAGCGGCCTGATCCACCACCGCGCGTTGGCGCTTCCCCCGGACGCCGCGCTCAGCCAGCCTACGAGAAGCCACCACGGTCGACATCCTCTCGTCAGTGAGCGTTACCGGAACGGGCGCTATCACCTCAGCCAACCGGTCAGCGTACGCCTTCACATTCTGCGCCGCCGGGCCGTGCTTACCGGCGAGATTGACCGGAAGGCCGACGACCACCTCGACGCACTCGTGCTCCGCGATCAGCCCCACCAGCTCGGCCATGTCGCGGGGCACGGCGTCCTCGGCGCTGGTCAGGTCCCGGGCGAGGGTCACCAGCGGGGTGGCCAGCACCCCGTGCGGATCCGAGCGGGCCACCCCGACCCGGACCTGCCCGACGTCCACGCCCAGGCGGACTCCGTGCCACGATTCGGTCATCAGTCCTTCACCTTGCCCTGACACGAGTCAGGGCGAACCGGCATGGTCCGCCCTGACTCGACGTGCGATGCGCTCACGCCTCGGCGATCGCCTTCTCGACGGTGACGAGCAGCTTCGGCGCCTCGGCGGCCGGCAGGCCGCCGCCCTGGGCGAGGTCGTCGCTGCCGCCGCCCCGACCGGAGAAGGCGGCCTTGACCAGCTCCTTCGCGGCCAGTCCCCGGCTCCGGGCGGCGGCGTTCACGGCCACCACCAGGGACGCCTTGCCGTTCGAACGCGCCGCCACGGCCACCACAGCCGGCCGCGCCGGGTCGATCTTGCCCCGGATCTCCTGGGCCAGGGTCCGCACGTCGTTGCCGGCCGCGCCCTCGGGCGCCTCGGTGCCGACGTACGCCACCCCGCGGACGTCCTTCGCCTGGCCGGCCAGGGCCGCCGCGCCGCCGAGCACGAGCTGGGCGCGCAGCTTCTCCAGCTCCTTCTCCGCGTCGCGGAGCTGGGTGACGGTCTGCTCCACCCGGTCGGCGACCTGGTCGCCGGGCACCCGGAACAGCTCGGCGAGCCGGGAGACCAGCAGGTGCTCACGGGCCAGGAAGCCGAAGGCGTCCATGCCCACCAGGGCCTCGATCCGCCGCACCCCGGAGCCGACCGACGCCTCGGAGAGGATCTTTACCAGGCCCAGCTGCGCCGAGCGGGCCACGTGGGTGCCGCCGCACAGCTCGCGGGCGTAGTCGCCGACCTCGACGACGCGGACCCGCTCGCCGTACTTCTCGCCGAACAGCGCCATCGCGCCGATCCGGCGGGCCTCCTCCTGGGTGGTGATGAAGGCGTGCACCTCCAGGTCGGCCAGGAGCACCTCGTTGACCTGCTGCTCCACGTCGTGCAGCACGCTGGGCGCCACCCCCGTCGGGGTGTTGAAGTCGAACCGCAGCCGACCCGGGGCGTTCAACGAACCGGCCTGGGTGGCCGACTCCCCGAGGAAGTTGCGCATCGTCTGGTGCACCAGGTGAGTGGCGGTGTGTGAGCGGGAGATCGCCCGCCGCCGGGTCACGTCGATCTCGGCGTACCCGGTCTCGCCGGCGCGCACCTCGCCCCGGACCACCCGGGCCCGGTGCACGATCAGGCCCGGCACCGGCTGCTGCACGTCGAAGACCTCGACCTGCCCGCCGCCGACGGTGATCAGGCCCTGGTCGGGCTGCTGACCGCCGCCCTCGGCGTAGAACGGGGTGGTGTCGAGCACCAGCTCGACCGTGTCGCCCTCGACAGCCGCGCCGACCTCGCCGCCGCCGGCCAGCACCGCGCGGACCCGGGACTCCCGGTTCAGCTCGGTGTAACCGGTGAACTCCACCGGCCCGCCCGCGTCCAGCACCGACCGGTACGCCGACACGTCGGTGTGCCCGGTCTTGCGCGCCCGCGCGTCGGCCTTGGCCCGGTTGCGCTGGTCTGCCATCAGCCGGCGGAAGCCCTCGGCGTCCACCGTCAGGCCCTGCTCGGCCGCGATCTCCAGGGTCAGGTCGATCGGGAAGCCGTAGGTGTCGTGCAGCTGGAACGCCTTGTCGCCCGTCAGCGCCGCCTGCCCCGCCGACCTGGTCTCGGCGATCGCCGTGTCCAGGATCGTGGTGCCGGCGCGCAGCGTGGAGAGGAAGGCGTCCTCCTCGGCGTACGCGTACTGGGAGATCCGGTCGAACTCGGCCGCCAGCTCCGGATACGACGGGGCCATGCAGTCCAGGGCCACCGGCAGCAGCTCGGGCAGCGCCCGGTCCTGGTAGCCCAACAGCCGCACCGACCGGATCGCGCGGCGCATGATCCGGCGCAGCACGTAGCCGCGCCCCTCGTTGCTCGGGGTGACCCCGTCGCCGATCAGCATCAGCGCGGTGCGGACGTGGTCGGCGATCACCCGCAGCCGCACGTCGTCGGGGTGCGACTCGCTGGCCACCTGGCCGGAGTGCGCGCCGTACCGCTTGCCGGTCAGCTCGGCGGCCCGGTCCAGGATCGGCCGGACCTCGTCGATCTCGTAGAGGTTGTCGACGCCCTGGAGGATGGAGGCCATCCGCTCCAGGCCCATGCCGGTGTCGATGTTCTTCGCCGGCAGCTCACCGACGATCCGGAAGTGCTCCTTGCTGGTGACGTCGGCGATCTCGTACTGCATGAAGACGAGGTTCCAGAACTCCATGTACCGGTCCTCGTCGACCTCCGGCCCGCCCGCACGCCCGTACTCCGGGCCCCGGTCGTAGAACAGCTCGGAGCACGGCCCGGCCGGACCGGGGATGCCCATCGACCAGAAGTTGTCCTTCCTGCCCCGACGGACGATCCGCTCGGCCGGCACGCCCACGGAGCGCCAGATCCGGAACGCCTCGTCGTCGTCGAGGTAGACCGTCGGCCAGACGCGCTCCGGGTCCAGCCCGAAGCCGCCCTGCCCGACCGGCTTGGTGACCAGGTCCCAGGCGAGCGGGACCGCCCCGTCCTTGAAGTAGTCACCGAAGGAGAAGTTGCCGTTCATCTGGAAGAACGTGCCGTGCCGGCTGGTCTTGCCGACCTCGTCGATGTCCGGGGTGCGGATGCACTTCTGCACGCTGACCGCCCGCCGGTACGGCGGGGCCTGCTGCCCGAGGAAATAGGGGACGAACTGCACCATGCCGGCGTTGACGAACAGCAGGTTCGGGTCGCTGATGGCGGGCAGCGGAGCGGACGGCACCACGGCATGGCCGTTCGCCTCGAAGTGCGCGAGGTACCGCCGCTTGATCTCCGCCGTCTTCATCGCTGGTGATCCTCCGGAAAGATCTCTCGGTCACCGATGCGCGGGTCCTCCCGCAGCTCGGCGAACTGGTCGTCGAACGCCTCGCCCCGGGCGAAGGCCTCGTGGATCTCCTGCTCCCGCTCGGCCATCCCGATCCGGACGTCCTCCACGAAGCTACGCAGCGACTCCACCAGACCGCCAGCGGATTGTGACAGGCCTCCGACGATGCCGGCCGGCGTGTACGCCTGCGCGGTACGGGTCGCCTTGCGGACCACCACCACGCCGACGGCCAACCCGATGCCCAGCCAGAACAGGCGCCTCATGATCTCATCCCTCCGTCGCCGGCCGGCTCAGCCGTTGCCGCGCTTGGCCGCGCGACGCTGCTGCTTGATGGTGTCGCGTACGTCACGCTCGGTCTCGGCGTTGCGCCGGGCGGAGGCGGCCCGCCGCACGCCGTAGCCGAACGCGGCCACCTTCACCAGCGGGTTCGCCGCGGCAGCGGAGACCACGGTGGCCAGGTTCGCCACGTTCGCCGTCACGTTCTGGGCGTGGGTGGTCATGGTGTCCACCTTGGCCAGTTGGAGGTTCACCCCGTCCAGCGAGGTCTGCACCTGCTCCAGCGCGGTGTTCACGTTCTTCACCGTGGTGTTGACGTCCCCGAGCAGCGGCGCGGTGCGGTCGTTGACATCGTTGATCATCCGGGTCGTGGCGTCCACGGTGTGCCGCAGGCGCAGGATCGGCACCGCCAGCACGAGCACCAGCATCAGGAACGCGCCGGCCGCGATCAGCGCAGCGATCTGTCCACCATCCACGCATGTCCTCCTCAAGCAGAGTTCCGGGACCCGACGTCCCGGAACGCGCGACCGTCATACCCGCACCGGCGCTCGGTGACCCTCGCCGGGTCAGCGGGAGCAGGCGGACCTGCCAGCCCCAGACCCTACCGTCAGTTATGAAACCCGGCTCACGACGGTGAGGGTGTCGGCTCGCCGAGCGGATCCTCGCTCAGGGTCGGGAAGGGATCCTCACCGGTGAGTGACGGGTCGGTGCTCGGCTGCGGCCGGGTCCGCTCGTCGTCGATCGCGTTGC
This sequence comes from Micromonospora sp. NPDC002296, assembly GCF_040296145.1. Taxonomy (NCBI): domain Bacteria; kingdom Bacillati; phylum Actinomycetota; class Actinomycetes; order Micromonosporales; family Micromonosporaceae; genus Micromonospora; species Micromonospora sp. NPDC002296. The sequence goes on along the minus strand of NZ_JBEOWQ010000005.1, from coordinate 182,904 downwards.
GGACCTTCACCGACACCAACGAGCCGGTGCACTCCCGCGCTGCGGGCGAGGCCTGCGGCGTCGGCGCGGGCTCGCCGTCGACCGGCGGCGGGACGCAGGTCGGCTCGCGCACCCACAGGTCGAGGGTCAGCTCGTCGCGGCGCCAGCACGTGTACACGCCCTTCGGCTGCTGCTCCGGGCAGCGGCTCACCTTCCACTCCCGCCAGCCGTCCCCGGTCAGGGCGCGCTCGTACGCCTGCGTGGTCTCCTTAACCGGCCGCTCGGACTCGACGGTCCGCTCGCGCAGCCGACACTCCTCCAGGCACCAGCGGCTGCCGCTGACGTTGTCGACGCTCTCCGTGGCCGCCCAACCGGGCACGTCCAGCTCGTCCAGGGTGTCGAAGACCGGGTCGTGGCTCAGCGCCCGGAGGCCGAAGTAGAGCGGGATCGCGCCGAGCAGCACCAGGCTGACCAGGGCGAGCACGCCCATCCGGAGCCGGCGGCGCTCCCGCATCCGCCGGCGCAGCTCCGAGCGGGCACCGCGCAGGCCGCCGGGGCCGGCGGTGACCTCCCCGGCGGGGCCGTCGGCGCCGTCAGGGTGCAGCGTCACCTCGCCCGCGGTCTGCCCGGCGGGCTCCGGCCCGGGTCGGCCGGCGGAGGCGTCTGCGGAAGGCACCACCACGGCGGCCCGGGCGACTGCGGGTGGCTGCTCGGGACGGGCCGGGGACGGGCCGGCGGCGGGCTCGTCGCGACCGGGCTCGTGCGGTGGCGGGGCGGCCCGACCGGCCACCCGGTCCTCCGGCCCGCCATCGGGGGTCCCCACCCGGGCCACGGGGGGTCGGACGGCGGGACCGGCGGGCACGCCGGGCGGGGTCGCCCGGCCTGCGGGCGCGCCCGGGCGGACCCCGGTCTCCGACGGAGTTCCGGGGGCGGACTCGGCACCCGGGCGCGGACCGGCAGCACCGGGCCGGACACCCGACCGGGCGCCGGGGGCCGTACCCGGGGCGGGGGCGGCACCGGAGGCGGCGGCGACACCAGGGACGGGGGCGGCGCCCGGGCGCGGGACGAGCCCGGTCGGACCGGCCGGCGACCGGCGATCCTCGGGGACGGCCGCGCGGCCCGGGTACGGTGCGTCGGCGGGCGCGCCGGGGCGGGCGGCGCCCCGCGCCGGACCCGACGGCCGGAGCTGGCCGGTTCCGGGGTCGCGGGGCCCACCGACCTCGCCGGTGCCCGGCTCTCCCGGGATCCGTTCCCGGGGCGGCCGGGCCTCACCCGCGACGCGTTCGTGCGGCGGCCGGATCTCGCCCGTACCCGGTTCCCGGGGCGGCCCGACCTCGCCGGGGCGGGGAGCCGCCGGCGGGCGGGGCGGGGCGGCGGCCGGCGGGCGGGGCGGGGCGGCGGCCCGCGGGCCGGAGTCCCCCGGCCCGGCGGCGGGCGCGACACCCGGTCGGCTCCGGCCGACGGACGCCCGCCCGGCGTCGCCGACGACCCGGCGGGCGCCGGTCGGTTCCCCGACCGGGGGCACGACGGCCGGTGGCGCAGGCGGCACGGCGGCACGGTTGACCATCGGCATGGCGGGGTCGGTGTGGCTGCCGCGGCCGGCCTGGCGGAGCCACTCCGCCGCGCGCTGCGGACGGTCGCCCCTGCCCGACGTCGCCCCGCCCCGCTCGTCGGGGCCCTCGTCCGCCGGGCCGGCGGGGGTGGCCCGGCGGCGAGCGGCGGCCTCGTCCGGGCCCGGTTCGGGCCGGCCGCGCCGCGGTCCGCCCCCGCCCTGGGCCGCAGTCGGCGGCGGACCGGCCGGCAGACCGGGCACCGGGGGGGCGTTGCCGCTGAGCGGGACGACCGGCGGCGGCTCCTCGGTGGCACGCCGGCGACCGGTCGGGCGGGCCACGGGCGGGACCGGCCCGGCGACACCACGGCCGGTCGGCTCGTCCGGCCCGGCGACACCACGGCCGGTCGGCCCGCCCGGCCCGGCCACGATTGGACCGCCGGGGCCCCTGCCGGGGTGCTCCCCCGGCTCGTGCCGGGGCAAGTCGGCCGGGGCCGGGTGGGACGCACCGACGACGGAGGGCTGCGCCGGCGTGACGCGGCGGGGCGGCGGGGTCGACTCCGGGGCCGGGCGGCGCGCGGCGGCGGTGGCCCGGCCGGCGGGCGGCGGCCCGCCCGGGCCGACCGGCCAGCCGCCGGTCGGGGGCTGGTCCCCGCCTACGGCCGGAGCTGCCGGTGGGCCCTGTGGGCGGGAGAGGTGCCCGGGTACGCCGGCTCCCGGTGTGGCTCCCTGCGGCCGGGGCTGGTCCCCCGGCGGGCCGCCCGCCGGGCCGCCGGGACCGGCCGCACGGGGCTGGTCGCGGGCCGGCTCCGGGCCGACCTGCGCAGGCCGGGGCGTGGCGTCTGCCGGGTACGGCGGCCGGGCCTGCCGCGCCGCGGGGTACGGCGGGTGGGCCGGAGCGGTCGGTGGTGCGGCCGACGGAGTCGGGCCCTGAGCCGGGCGGACCGGCGGGGCCGCCGGTGACGGGGGCGTACCGTGCGGCGGGCGGGGCGGGACGGCCGGTGACGCGGGGGTGCCGTGCGGCGGGCGGGGCGGGGTGGCCGGGGCGGGGGGGGGGCCCGGCTCCGGCGAACCGGGCCACGGCCCGTCGACCGGGCGGGGCCGGGCGGGGCCGGGTTCACCGCCGCGCCCCGGGGGCGCGGCCGGGGGTCCGGCCGGGCCGCGCCGGGCCGCCGGGTCGGGCCGGCCAGGCGGCGGGACCTCGCCGGGTGGGAGACCGTCGGGGCCCAGTTCGGCGCGCTGCTGCTTGGCGGACCGCAGGTCGTCGATCCAGCCGAACTCCTCGCCGCTCACCGGCTCCTCGGGCTCGCTGTCGGGTCGACCCCGACCCCACCGACGCCCCTTGGCGCGCTGCTCGTCGGGGCCGTCCTCCGGTCGCTCCGAACCACGGGATCTCACTGCTGACCCTCCCCGACGGCGTCTGCGCCGTCCTCGTCCGCCACGGTGGCGTGCCCGTTGCCCGACAGGTGGCGGCCGTTCCCGGCGGGGGCCGGCGCGTCCGGACGCGCCGGGGCGGGCAGCCCTCGGACGATCCGGCGCAGCAACGGCAGCCGGTTGGCCACCGACCGCTCGGCGCCGTGCCCGCTGGGCCGGTAGTAGTCGGCCCCGACGAGGTCGTCCGGAGCGTACTGCTGGGTGACCACCCCTCGGGGGTCGTCGTGCGGGTAGCGGTAGCCCACGCCGTGACCGAGCCCGCGGGCCCCGGAGTAGTGGGCGTCGCGCAGGTTACGGGGCACCGGCCCGCCCCGCCCGGCGCGGACGTCGGCCATCGCGGCCCCGATCGCGCTGGTCGCCGAGTTGGACTTCGGCGCGGTGGCCAGGTGGATCACCGCCTGGGCGAGGTTGAGCTGGGCCTCGGGCAGGCCGACGAACTCGACCGCCTGGGCGGCGGCGGTCGCCACGCCCAACGCGGTCGGGTCGGCCATCCCGACGTCCTCGCTGGCGAAGATGACCAGGCGGCGGACGATGAACCGGGCGTCCTCACCGGCCACCAGCATCCGGGCCAGCCAGTGCAGCGCGGCGTCCACGTCGGAGCCGCGCATGCTCTTGATCAGGGCGCTGGTGACGTCGTAGTGGGCGTCGCCGGCCCGGTCGTAGCGCACCGCGGCGACGTCCACCGCCTGCTCGGCGGTGGCCAGCTCGATCCGCTCGACGCCCAGCGCGGTGGCCGAGGCGGCAGCCGCCTCCAGCGCGGTCAGCGCCTTGCGCACGTCGCCGCCGGCGAGGCGGACGAGGTGGTCCTCGGCATCGGTCTCGAGGGTGAGCGCGCCGGCGAGGCCGCGGGGGTCGGTGACCGCGCGGCGCAGCAGGCCGCGCACGGCGTCGTCGTCCAGCGGCTGGAGGGTGAGCAGCACGCACCGGGACAGCAGCGGCGAGATGACCGAGAAGTACGGGTTCTCGGTGGTCGCCGCGAGCAGGGTGACCGTCCGGTCCTCCACGGCGGCGAGCAGCGAGTCCTGCTGGGTCTTGCTGAACCGGTGCACCTCGTCGATGAACAGCACGGTCGGCGGGCCACCCGAGCGGCGCTGCCGGCGGGCGGTGTCGATCACCGCGCGGACGTCCTTCACCCCGGCGGAGAGCGCCGACATCGCCACGAAGCGGCGATCGGTGGCCTGGGCCACCAGGTGGGCGATGGTCGTCTTGCCGCTGCCCGGCGGGCCCCAGAGGATCACCGACATCGGGGTGACGCCGCCGACGAGCTGGCGTAGCGGGGCACCGGGTGCGAGGAGGTGGTCCTGCCCGACCAGTTCGTCGATGCCGGCCGGGCGCATCCGGACGGGCAGGGGCGAGTCGGCCGACACCGGGGTGAAGCCGTCGACGCCGACGGACCCCGTGGGGGCGCTGGGCGCCCCGGCGGGCGCACCGAGGGAGAAGAGGGCGTCGGACTCCATCGGGAAGACACTACCGGGCCGGGTCCGCGCCGCCGGAACAGCGGCGTGGACCCGGCCCGGAGTGATCAGTTCCGGTCAGCCCCGACCGGGGCGCCGGCCCCGGTACCAGCGGCCGCGGCCACCGCCGCCACCGCCGCCGCCACCACCGCGCGGGCCGCTGCCGACGCCGGCCAGGTAGAGGGAGAGCAGCAGCAGACCGAGCATCAGCAGGGTGTGCACGTTGAACAGGTCCGGTGCGCCGAAGTTGGTGTCGAGAAGGTCGATCAACAAGGCGAAGCCGAAGACGATGGCCGCGAGAATGGCGAGCATGTCGGTCCTCCGGTGGGGGTTCGCAGTAGGTCGTCGGGTGATGTACCCAACCGGTCCGATCGCCAATCTCCACCGTGGATGGCTGTCCGCGTAGGTCGATCGCCGGCCGGGCCCGGACGGGTTCTAGGCTGGCGACATGATCACCGCCGACCAGGCCCTGGAGGGACGGGCCGCGATCCTCGACGCCGCCGGCCGGCATCCGTACGCCCGGCACTCGCTGTGGCGCGGCGACGAGCCGCGCGGCTGGCGACTGGACGACGCCGTGGTGTGGCTGCTCCCGCCCGGTCAGGGCGCGGCCGGCGGTGCGCTCGGCGGGGTGGGGCCGGCGGTGGACCTCTTCGCCGAGCTGGTCGCCGCCGGGGAGGTCCGGCCCGGCCAGTGGCTGCACCTGCCCCGTCTCGCCGCCGCAGAGCTGGCCGGCCGGCTGGCCACGTCCCGGATCGACGACTGGGACTTCCGGTGGACCGCCGCTCCCCCGCCTGTGCAGACCGGCGAGGAGCGGGTGGTCCGGCTCACCGGGGCGGACCATCCGGCGCTGGCGGAGCTGATCGAGGAGGCCTTCCCGACCACCACCTCCCGCCCGGGCGACCCGCGCGTCGTCGACTGGTACGGCATCCGCGACGGCGAGCGGCTGGTCGCCTGCGGCGCGGACCGCAGCCGGGGCGACCTCGGCTTCCTGTCCGGGCTGACCGTCGCCCCCGCCGCCCGGGGCCGGGGCCTCGGCGCGGCCCTCACCGCCGGGATGGCCCGGGCGCTGTCCGCCCGGTACGACCACGTCGCGCTCGGCGTCTACACGCACAACGTGGGGGCGGCACGGCTCTACCGGCGCCTCGGCTTCCGCGACAGCCTGGCCCGCAGCTCGGTCCACCTCGCCTGAGGCGGTCAACGGGGCATCCTCCCGACGCCCCGGTGGCGGAGCGACCCCGGGCTACCGGCCGGGGTCGGCGGACGCGGCGACCGCCCCGGCGGGGACGCCGCCGGGGCCGGGGGCGGACCCGACCGGCGGCTCGGCGGCGGGTCCGGCGTCGGGGCCGGCCGGGTGAGCAGCGGCGGAACCGGCCTGCGGCGCGGCGGCGGGGGTCGCGCGACGGGCGGCCCGCCAGGCCGGCAGGTAGAGCGGCGCGGCCAGGGCGAGGACCACCGCGCCGACCAGCATCGCCGTGCTGACGTTGGTGCGGTCGGCCAGCACGGTCAGTGCCACCGCGCCCAGGGCGCCGGCCGGCTGGGCCATCATCGAGTTGAGCGACAACACGCTGGTCCGGTACGGGCCGTCGACCTGCCGGTGCAGCAGCCCCAGGTGCAGCGGGTTCGACGCGCCGTGCACGGTGTAGCAGGCCAGGTACGCGACCAGCACCCCGACGGGGCCGGCGAGCAGCCCCATCCCGACCACGGTCGCACCCTGGAGAACCCGCAGCAGCGCGGCGCCGGGCGCCGCCCCCGGCCAGCGCAGCAGCAGCGGGGTCAGCGCGGCCCCGGCGGCCGAGGCGAGCCAGGCGGCGGAGCTGGCCGGGCCGAGCAGCGCGGCGGCCCGCTCGGGGTCACCGATCACCTCGGCGAGCCGGACCGGCAGCAGCGACTCGAAGGTGACCATGCCGAAGCCCCAGAACAGCTCCACCGCCACCAGGGCGAGCAGCACCCGGGAGCGGCGCAGCAGGCCGAACGCCTGCCCGACCATCCGGGGCGCCTCGGCGACCGACGCGCGCAGCGCCCCGGATCCCCGGGCGGGCCGGACCTCGACCAGCAGCGTCATCAGCGCGGCCAGCGCCACGGCCTGCGCCGCGAGGGCGGCCAGCACCGGCACGGTCAGCGCGCTCGCCGGTCCGACCGGGCCGAGCGCGATGAGACCACCGCTGAGCAGTGCGCCGCCGGCGATGGCGACACCGGCGACCGTGCCGGCGTGGCCGAGGCCGCGCTCGTACTCGGCGTCGGGGTCGGCCAGGAGGGTGGCGTCGACGTACCAGGACTCCAGGGGGCCACTGTCGAGCGCCCGGTAGGCCCCCTGGACCGCGAAGACCAGGAAGAACAGGGCGACGGAGTCGGCGACCGCGAACAGCGCCAGGGAGACCAGGTTGAGCACCCCGGCGGTGACCAGCACCGGCTTGCGGCCCAGGGCGTCGGCCAGCCCGCCGGTGGGCAGCTCCAGCGCCAGCACCACCAGGCCCTGCGCGGTGACGACCAGGCCGATCTCCGACAGCGACAGGCCGCGCTCCTGCATCAGCAGGATCAGGACCGGAATCAGCAGGCCGGTGGGCAGCCAGCGCAGGCCGTAGAGGGCCAGGTAGCGGGACCGGATCTGACGTACGGTGAGCGCGCTCACCGGGGCCGGCCGATGATCGGGTACGCGACCAGGTGGACGTTCACCGGCTGGGCGTCCGGCTCGTCGGGGGCGGACTCGTCGCGGTAGCGCATCAGGATTTGCCACACCTCCGCCTCCAGCGCCCGGAGCCGGTCCGGCCCCAGGTGCAGCAGGGTGTCGTTGATGCCGACGGCGTCCCGCCAGGCGGGCGACCAGTCCTGCTGGGCGGCGAACCACCGCTCGGCCTGCTCGGCGATCAGCCGCACCTGGTCGCCCTGGATCCACTCGATCGCGGCCCGGGCGTCCGGGTCGTCGTCGAAGTCGGTCGGCTCCCAGCTGCTGAGTTCGTGTGCCGCCTTCCACCAGCGCTGCCGGCCGCTGGCCAGGTCGGGATCCTCCACGACGAGCCCGGCCTCGGCGAGCTGGCGCAGGTGGTAGCTGGTGGCGCCGGTGTTGGTGTCGAGCAGCTCGGCGAGCCCGGTGGCGGTGGCGGGCCCGTGGACCCGCAGCGCGCCGAGCAGCCGCAGCCGAAGCGGGTGGGCCAGCACCCGCACCTGTCGGTGGTCCAGCCGCACCTGGCGCGGCTTCCTCTCGTCGTTCCCCATGGCAGCACAATACGTGTGCACACTTCCTGTGCACAATACCTATGCATAGGAAGTGTGCATGATCCGACAGCACCGAGCGAGGAAGTTCAGGGGGCGAGAATCTCGCCAACGCCGCGCAGGCGGGTGCGGAGCAGGACGGCGGCGCGGGAGCTGTCGAGACGTACCTCGGTGGGGCGGACCAGGCCCGACGCGGCGCTGGTGGCGGTCCTCAGGCCGGCCGGGTCGATGCCGAACCGGCGGGCCACCAGCAGACCCAGCTCGGCGCGGCTGACCGCCTCCGGGCCGGCCACGTTGAGCGGGCCGGCGTGGTCGCCCTTCACCAACTCCAGCACGGCGGCGGCCAGGTCGACCACGTTGACCGGGCAGCGGATCTCGTCGGTGAACAGGCTCACCCGGCCGGCCAGAGCGTCCAGGCAGAGCCGGATCTGCCTGCTCCGCTCGTCGCCGACGATCAACGAGGTACGCACCAGCGCCGCCTGAGGGTCGACCGCCCGCACGGCGGTCTCCGCCGCCGCCTTCGCCGCCCCGTACGGGAAGACCGGGGCGGGGACTTCGTCGTCGGCGTACGGCTCGGGCCGGCCGCCGTGCAGCGCGTCGCTGGACAGATGCACCAGCCGGGCCCCCGCCTCGGCGGCGGCGTACGCCACGTGGGCCGCGCCGTCGGCGGTGACCGTCCAGTCGTCGTACCGGGCGGACGTGCTCACCACGGCGGCGGGCCGCACGGCCGCGACCAGCGCGCGCACGGCGGCCCGGTCGGTCACGTCGACCCGACGCGCCTCGACGCCGGCCAACTCGACGGGGTTCGCGTGGTACGTGCCGACCACCCGCTCCCCCGCCGCGACGGCCTGCCGGCACACCTCGGCGCCGAGGTACCCGCTGGCGCCCACCACGAGCAGCGTCATGCTCTTCCCCCTCCACGGCGGCGGGGCGCCACCTCGGTGACGCCCCGCCGAACCTGCGAAAAGACCGACTCAGACCGGGTCCGCCACCGGGGCGGCCGGGCCGGCGGTGCCGGTGTGCGCGGCGGCGGCCGGCTTCGGCTTGCCGTCGATGCCCGCCTCGGCGCGCTGCTGCCCGGTGATCGGGGTCGGCGCGCCGGTCAGCGGGTCGAACCCGCCCCGGGTCTTCGGGAACGCGATGACCTCGCGGATCGAGTCCGCGCCGGCGAGCAGCATGCAGACCCGGTCCCAGCCGAACGCGATGCCGCCGTGCGGCGGGGCGCCGTACTTGAACGCCTCCAGCAGGAAGCCGAACTTGTCCTGCGCCTCCTCCGGGGTGATGCCGAGCAGGTCGAAGACCCGCTTCTGCACGTCGCCCCGGTGGATACGGATAGACCCGCCACCGATCTCGTTGCCGTTGCAGACGATGTCGTACGCGTAGGCCAGGGCCCGGTCCGGGGCCTCCTCGAACCGGTCGACCCACTCGGTGTTCGGTGAGGTGAACGGGTGGTGCACGGCCGTCCAGCCACCCTCGTCGGTGCGCTCGAACATCGGCGCGTCGACGACCCAGCAGAACGCCCAGGCGGACTCGTCGATCAGCTTGGCCCGCTTGGCGATCTCGATCCGGGCCGCGCCGAGCAGCTCCTGCGCCTCCCGGGTGGCGGTGCTGGCGGCGAAGAAGACCGCGTCGCCCGGCTTCGCGCCGACGGCGTCGGCCAGCCCGGCCAGGTGCTCGGCGGAGAGGTTCTTCGCCACCGGGCCGCGCGCCTCGCCGGTCTCGGCGTCGAGCACCACGTACGCCAGGCCCCTGGCACCGCGCGCCTTGGCCCAGTCCTGCCAGCCGTCCAGCTCCTTGCGGCTCTGGGCCGCCCCGCCCGGCATGACGACCGCGCCGACGTACCCGCCCGCGTCGATCGCGCCGGCGAAGACCCGGAACGCGGTGCCGCGCAGGTAGTCGGTCAGCTCGGTCAGCTCGACGCCGTAGCGCAGGTCGGGCTTGTCGGAGCCGTACCGGGCCATGGCGTCGTGCCAGGTGATCCGCGGGATCGGCCGGGCGATCTCGTGGTCGGCGAGGTCCTTCCACAGTGCCGAGACGATCGCCTCGCCGAGGTCGATCACGTCGTCCTCGGTGACGAAGGACATCTCGATGTCGAGCTGGGTGAACTCCGGCTGCCGGTCGGCGCGGAAGTCCTCGTCCCGGTAGCAGCGGGCGATCTGGTAGTACCGCTCCATGCCGCCCACCATGAGCAGCTGTTTGAACAGCTGCGGGGACTGCGGCAGGGCGTACCAGCTGCCGGGCTGGAGGCGGACCGGGACCAGGAAGTCGCGGGCGCCCTCCGGGGTGGACCGGGTCAGCGTCGGGGTCTCGATCTCCAGGAAGTCCCGCTCGTGCAGCACGCCCCGGGCGAGCTGGTTGGCCCGCGAGCGCAGCCGCATCGCCTTCGCCGGGCCGCCCCGGCGCAGGTCGAGGTAGCGGTACTTGAGCCGGATGTCGTCGCCGGCCTCGATCTGGTCGTCGACGGGCAGCGGCAGCGGCGCGGCCTCCGAGAGCACCTCCAGCTCGCTGGCGGTCACCTCGACCTCGCCGGTGGGCAGCTCCGGGTTCTCGTTGCCCTCGGGGCGGCGGGTCACCTCGCCGGTCACCTTCACGCAGAACTCGTTGCGCAGCGCGTGGGCGTCCTCCTCGCGGAAGACCACCTGGACGATGCCGGAGCCGTCGCGCAGGTCGACGAAGATGACACCGCCGTGGTCGCGCCGGCGGGCCACCCACCCGGCGAGCGTCACCGTGGTGCCGGCGTCCGTCGCGCGCAGGCTGCCGGCGTCATGGGTACGGATCACGGCTTGCGTCTCCCTCATCTGCGGTCGGTCTGCCCCCGCATTCTGTCAGGGCGCCCCGTCCCCCGCCGCCACCGGGCGGCCGACGGCACCCGGACGGCGCCGCCACCGGGCGAGCCCGGCGCGCGCCGGACCGGCGCCCGTCCCGCGCCACCGGCAGCGGTCGCGAAGCGCGCTCGCGTACCGTGTGGCGGTGCGCGTCGTACCCCGCTGGGCCCTGTTCTCCTCCGCCGCCGCCCCGGTGCTCCTGATCGGTGGCTGGACGCTCGCGGCGGCCCGGCAGCCGGGCGGCTTCGACCAGGTGGGCGGCACGATCAGCGCGCTCGCGGCGGTCGACGCCACGGACCGGTGGATCATGACTGTCGGGCTGATCGGCCTGGGGCTGTGCCACTGCGTGACCGCGGCCGGGCTGCGGCCGGTGCGGCCCGCCGGCCGCCTGCTGCTCGCCCTCGGCGGGGTGGCCACGCTGGCCGTCGCGGCGCTCCCGCTGCCGGCCATGAGCGGCACCTCCGCCCCGCACCGCGCCGCCGCCGTGGTCACCTTCGGCGCGCTGGCGCTCTGGCCGGCCCTCGCCGCGCCGGCGCGCCGCCCGCCCGGCGACGCCGCCGCGGTGCCGGCAGCCCACGGTACGGCCGCAGCGGCGCTGCTGCTGGGCCTGGTGGGCTGGCTGGTCGTGGAGCTGGTCGGCGGCGGCGCCCGGCTCGGCCTGGCCGAGCGGGTGGCGGCCGGGGCCGAGGCCCTCTGCCCGCTGCTGGCGGTGCTGGCTCTCGGTGGTGGCCGACGGCGAGCAGTCGGTTCACCGTGACCGGCCCTTCGGCCGGCCCCCGGGCGCGCCCGCCGGTCGCCGCCTTCCCCCGGTACGCCGGAAGCGGGCCACCGGGAGGCCGGCGACCCGCTTCGCGGACGGTGCGGTGGATCAGATGATGCTGACGCCGTAGACGCTCATCGGCTCGGTGACCGGCTGGAAGAACGTGGTGCCGCCGGAGGAGCAGTTGCCGCTGCCGCCGGAGGTGAGGCCGACGGCGCTGCTGCCGCTGAACAGCGAGCCGCCGCTGTCACCGGGCTCGGCGCAGACGTTGGTGCGGATCAGGCCGGAGACGCTGCCCTCGGCGTAGTTCACCGTGGCGTTCGTGGCGGTCACCGAGCCGCCCTTGAGGCCGGTGGTGCTGCCGGAGCGCTGCACGCTCTGACCGACATAGGCGTTGGCCGCGCCGGTGACGTCCCGGTAGCTGCCGTTGTAGAGGGACACGTTGCCCGTGGCGTTGGCGGAGTTGCTGTGCCGGACGATGCCGTAGTCGTTGCCCGGGAAGCTGCTGCCGGTGCGGGTGCCCAGGATGCTGGTCTGGCCCGAGTTGGAGTACCAGCTCGACGCGATGTTGGTGCAGTGCCCGGCGGTCAGGAAGAAGGTGGTGCCGGCGCTGTTGCGGACGTTGAAGCCCAGCGAGCAGCGGCCGCCACCACCCGCGTAGATCGCCTGGCCACCGGAGATCCGGGTGCTCAGCACGCCGGCCTCGGCCTCGACGCGGACGGCGCCGCCGGTCCGGGCGGCGGCGGCCTTGACCCGCTCCAGCTTGGCGCCGGTGACGGTGCTGTCGACGGAGACGACGACCTGGTTGGTGACCGCGTCGGTCCACCAGGCGGTGCCCGGGATCTTCGCCGAGCGCTCCAGCTCGGCGGTGGCCCGGTTGAGCTCCACGGCGCCCCGCTTCACGATCTTCGCGGTCGCGCCGGAGGCGCGGACCTGACGGGCGGCGGCCTCGTCGGTCACGGTGACGACCATCTTGCCGCTGGCATCGGCGTACGTGCCGGCGGAGCGGTCACCGAGCCGCTCGGCCAGGGTGGCCGCGGCGTCGGGCGAAGCGGGCGAGGGCGCGGCCTGGGCGGGCGCGCCGATCAGCGCGCCGGCGACCAGGGTTCCGGCTGCGGCTACGGACGCGGCGCGGAGCAGCGATGACCTCGTGGGTCGCATACAACAACCTCCAGGGAGGGGGTGACGGGTCGCGCCGGGGGGGGTGACGGACCCGAGGACCAAGCGACCGGATCTGGGGGAAACCGACCCGGCAAAGTGAAGTATTCACATATTTAAGATCACCGGCAAGGCCTGGCTCCACCCGTTCCGCCTGGGCCGAACACGACGCGGACCAGCAACATTGTAGCCACCGGAATCGATCTATATGATCGATGGACTCCGATTCATTTCATCGGCACCCGTGATCCGGAGGCCACCATGAACCCTGTTCGACGCGTCCTGGCCACCCTGGCCGCCGCCACCGTCCTCGTCCCGCTCGGCGCCACCGCCGCCCACGCCGACGCCGGCCCGGCGCCCGCCTCGATGGCCAGTCTCGGCGACTCGATCACCCGCGGCTTCAACGCCTGCGGCTGGTTCGTCGACTGCACCTCCCGCTCGTTCAGCACCGGCGACACGTCCTCGGTGAACAGTCACTACCTGCGCATCCGGGCGGTCAACCCGGCGATCGCCGGGAACAACCACAACGACGCGAAGACCGGCGCGAAGTCCGCCGACATGCCCGGCCAGGCGGCCACCGCGGTCAGCCAGGGCGTCGGGTACGTGACGATGCTGATCGGCGCCAACGACGCGTGCACCAGTTCGGAGTCGACGATGACGCCGGCGGCCACCTACCGGGCCAACGTCGACGCCGCGCTCGGCCGGATCAGGGCGGGCCTGCCCGACGCCCGGGTGCTCCTGGTCAGCGTTCCGGACATCCACCGGCTCTGGTCGGTCGGCAAGGACAGCGGCAGCGCCCGCACAGCCTGGTCGCTGTTCAGCATCTGCCAGTCCATGCTGGCCAACCCCACGTCCACGGCCCAGGCCGACGTGGACCGGCGGGCCCGGGTCCGCCAGCGGGTGGTCGACTACAACACCCAGCTCGCCCAGGCGTGCGCCGCGTACGGCCCGAACTGCGACTTCGACGACAACGCCGTGTTCGGCTATCCGTTCACCCTGGGTCAGCTCTCCGGCTGGGACTACTTCCACCCGAACAGCACCGGCCAACAGGTGCTCGCCGACGTCTCGTACGCCGCCGGCTTCGGCTGGTGACCAGAGGCCCGGTCGCCAGCGGCACCCTGCGCTGCGAGGGAGAGGAGGGCGGGGTGGGGTTAGCGGGCGGCGGCGAGGCGGGCGGCGCGGGCGTCGCGCTTCTCCTCGAAGCGGGACGCGTGGGTCTCGAGAGTGTCCAGGTGGGCGGCGATCTCATCACGAGCCGCCTCGCCGTCGGCGTCCAGGCCGGAGACGTTGAACACGTCCCACTGACGCAGCACCGGGACGACCACCTCGTCGCGGTGCTGGCGCAGGTCGTAGATGCCGGCGAGGGCGATCGCCACCGACTTGCGGGCGAAGCCCTCGATGCCCACGCCGGGCATCTGGAAGTCCGCCAGCACCTCGGCGATCGCCCGCATCGTCTGGCTCGGGTCGAGGTCCAGGGCGGCGGCGAGCAGGTTGCGGTAGAAGACCATGTGCAGGTTCTCGTCGGCCGCGACGCGGGCCAGCAGCGCCTCGCAGGCCGGGTCGCCGGTGACCCGGCCGGTGTTGCGGTGCGAGATCCGGGTGGCCAGCTCCTGGAACGACACGTACGCCAGCGAGCGCAGCATCGAGTCGTCGTGGGAGTTGGAGTACCCGGCCGTCATGTGCACCATCCGGGCCCGCTCCAGGGCCACCGGGTCGACCGCCCGGGTCACGGTCAGGTAGTCCCGGATGGCGGTGCCGTGCCGCCCCTCCTCCGCCGTCCACCGGCCCACCCAGGTCCCCCACGCCCCGTCCGGGCCGAAGAGGGTGGCGATCTGGTGGTGGTACGAGGGGAGGTTGTCCTCGGTGAGCAGGTTCACGATCAGCGCGGTGCGCGCCACCTCGGGGATCGTCGAGTCCGACGCCGACCACGCCTCGCCGCCGAGCGGGCCGTCGAAGGTGCGACCCTCGCTCCACGGCACGTACTCGTGCGGGAACCACTCCTTGGCCATCGAGAGGTGCCGGTCGAGGTTCTTCTCCACGACGGGCTCGAGCTCGACGAGCAGGGCGGTCTGGCTCAGTGCGGTCACGACGATCTCCCTACGGTTCCGTAACTTACGCAACCGTAGGTGCTCGTCGGCGTACGCGCCAGTAACGCCAGCTCGTGGGCGTTGCCGGCGGCCCTCAGCCCTGCCCGATCAGCGGGCGCAGGTCCGCCCGGGGCGGGGTCCACTCCCCCGCCGCCGCGGCCACCTGCTCGCCGGAGCGGATGTCCTTCACCTCGTCCGCCGCGCCCTCGGCCCCCGGGAACCACACGTACGGGATGCCGCGTCGCTCGGCGTAGCGGATCTGCTTGCCGAACTTCGCCGCGCTCGGCGACACCTCGGTGGGCACGCCCCGGCTGCGCAGCGCGTCGGCCACGGCGTTGCTGGCCGCCCGCTGTTCCTCGGCGATGACCGCGACCAGCACGCAGGTCGGCACGCTGCGGGACACCGACAGGGCGTCGGCGCCGAAGAGCAGGCCGAGCAGCCGGGTCACCCCGATCGAGATGCCCACCCCCGGGAACCGGGCGGCCCCCGAGCTGGCCAGGTTGTCGTACCGGCCGCCGGAACAGACCGAGCCGAACCGCTCGTAGCCCACCAACTGCGTCTCGTAGACCGTGCCCGTGTAGTAGTCCAGGCCACGGGCGATGCGCAGGTCTGCCACGCACAGCCCCGGCGAGTGCGCGGCGGCGGTCTCCACCACCGCGACCAGCTCGTCGACGCCCTCGTCGAGCAACGGGTGACTCACCCCGAGGGCCCGCACCGCGTCGGCGAAGGAGGCGTCCGGGGCGGAGATCTCGGCCAGGGACAGGCATGCCTTGGCCTGCGCCTCGCTCGCCCCGGCCGTCTCGGCCAGCAGCTCGACCACCTTCGCCGGGCCGATCTTGTCGAGCTTGTCGACCGCGCGCAGGGCGGACTCCGGGTCGGTCAGCCCGATGCCCCGGTAGAAGCCCTCGCAGATCTTGCGGTTGTTGACCTGGATCCGCACCGGCGGAATCGGCAGCGACCGCAGCGCGTCGCCGATGACCAGCGGCATCTCGGCCTCGAAGTGGGCGGGCAGGGTGTCCCGGTCGACGATGTCGATGTCGGCCTGGAGGAACTCCCGGTAGCGGCCCTCCTGCGGGCGCTCGCCCCGCCACACCTTCTGGATCTGGTAGCGGCGGAACGGGAACTGGAGCTTTCCGGCGTTCTCCAACACGTAGCGGGCGAACGGGACGGTCAGGTCGAAGTGCAGGCCGAGCGCGTCGTCCCCGGCCGGGCCCTCGGCGTCGGCCTGGAGCCGGCGCAGCAGGTAGACCTCCTTCGAGGTCTCCCCCTTGCGCAGGAGCTGGTCCAGCGGCTCCACCGAGCGGGTCTCCAGGGGGGCGAAGCCGTACAGCTCGAAGGTGTCGCGGATCCGGTCGAGGACGAACTGCTCGATCATCCGCTGCGCCGGCGTCCACTCGGGGAAGCCGGAGATGGGCGTGGGCTTGCTCATGGCGTACTCCTTGCAGCTCCGCGCCGCCGGGCGCGGTGAGGTCGTGGCCCGCGCGGCGCGGGCGGAGGATCTAGAGGCCGCGGATGGGTGCGGCGGGGCGCGCGCCGCCGGAGCCCGCCACCTCGACGAGGTACGGGTTGCTCACGCGCTCACGACCGATGGTGGTCGCGGGGCCGTGGCCGGGCAGCACCACGGTGTCGTCGGCCAGTGGGAGGATCTTGTCCCGCAGGCTGGCGAGCATCCGGGGCATGCTGCCGCCCCACAGGTCGGTGCGGCCGATCGAGCCGGCGAAGAGCACGTCGCCGGAGAGGCAGACCTGCTCGGCCTCCCAGGGCGAGCCGGCGCCGGGCAGCCGGAACAGCACCGACCCGCCGGTGTGGCCCGGGGCGTGGTCGACGGTGATCTCCAGGCCGGCCAGGGCGAGGGTGGCCCCGTCGGTCAGCTCGGCGACGTCGTCGGGCTCGGTGTAGGGCAGCCGGCCGCCGAAGAGCTGGGTGAGGTCCATCGACAGCGCCTTGCCCGGGTCGGCCAGCAACTCCCGGTCGTCGGGGTGGACGTACGCGGTGATGCCCCGGGCGCCGCAGACCGGCGCGACGGAGAAGGTGTGGTCGAGGTGGCCGTGGGTGAGCAGCACGGCGGCCGGGTGCAGGCGATGCTCGGCGAGCACGGCGTCGAGCCGGTCGAGCACCCCGATGCCCGGGTCGACCACCACGCACTGCTCCCCCGGCGCGGTCGCCACCACGTAGCAGTTGGTGCCGAAGGCGTCCGCGGGAAAGCCGGCCACGAGCACGTCCGCTCCCCTTCCGTCGAGCTGTCGTCCCTGCACTCGCAGCCTAGCCGCAACGACGGGCGGATTCCGTCGGCCCACCCGCCCCGTGGGCCCCCGGAGGCACAGTGACACCCCCCGATAAACCTGGCGAGGACCTGGTACACCACATTCCCAGTCGGTACCCGTACACTCTGGCGGGCGTGTGGCGTGGCGCACGTGCCGCCAGACAGGGCGCGACGCCCGACCCGCCGGTGACCGTCAGGGTAGAGGAGGGGGAGCACGGGTGGCTTCCAGCAGGGACCGGCAGCGCAAAATGGCGCGGGCCAAGCTCGACCGACAGTTGGCGCGACGGGCCTCCCGGATCAGGCGCCGTCGGCAGATCCAGGCCGGCGTCGGCGCCGCCGTGGTGCTCGTGCTGATCGTGGCCGGCTCGGCGTGGGCGCTGGGCGCCTTCGACGACGGCCCGGAGAAGAACACGGCCGCCGAGGACGTCTGCATCTGGACCCCGCAGGACGCCACAGCGAACACCAACCTCAAGGACGTCGGTACCCCGGCCACCACCGGCCTGCCGACCTCCGGCACCCGGGCGATGACCGTCACCACCAACCAGGGCGCGCCGGTCACCGCGGAGCTGGACCTCGCCTCGGCCCCCTGCGCCGGGGCGAGCATCGCCCACCTGGCCAGCCGGGGCTTCTACGACAACGCCAAGTGCCACGAGATCACCGCCGAGGGCGCGCTGCGCTGCGGTGACCCGAGCGGCACCGGCATCGGCGGCCCGGCCTACTCGTTCTACGACGAGAACGTCCCCGTGCAGCCCGAGGCGAGCCCGTCGGCCAGCCCCGCCCCCGGCCAGCCCCCGGCGTACCCGAAGGGCACGGTCGCGATGATGGCCAACCCGCCGGGCACCAACGGCAGCCAGTTCCTCGTCTTCTTCAAGGACTTCAATCCGACCAAGCCGGTCTACCCGGTGATCGGCAGGGTCACCGGCGGGCTCGACGTGATCACGAAGATCGGTGCCCTCCCGACCGTGGACAATGGGAGCGGGGCAAAGGTCAAGCCGAAGACCGACGTGGTGATCCAGAGTCTCACCGTCGGCGAGCCGACGACGGCGCCGGCCGCGACCGCTCCGGCGTCGGGCGCTCCGGCGGCCAGCCCGAGCGCCGGCTGACCGGGCCCCGCCCCACACACTGCGGCACTGACCGCGCCAGAGACACAGTCCAGGAGGATCGACCGTGACGTCCACGAAAGAGCGGCAGCGCGCGGCGGCGAAGGCCCGACTTCAGCGGAACATGGCCGCGCAGGCAACCAAGGCCCGCAAGCGCCGGCAGACGCAGGCGGTCGTCGGCGCCGGGGCGGCCCTGTTGCTCGTGGTCGCCGGCACCGTGTGGCTGGCCACCACCGTCGTCGGTGACGACGACGACAAGCAGGAAACCAGCGGGGCGAGCGGTCTCGTGCAGTGCGCGTTCACCGAGATCCCCAAGGAGAACCGCACCAAGGAGATCAAGGACGTCGGGCTGCCGCCGGGCCAGCAGGCGAACACCGGCGTCCAGACCCTGACGATGGACACCAACCTGGGCCCGATCACCGCCAAGGTCGACCGGGCCGCCTCGCCGTGCACCGCGGCCAGCTTCACCCACCTCGCGAGCAAGAACTTCTTCGACAACAGCAAGTGCCACCGCCTGGTCACCGAGGGCATCCAGGTGCTCCAGTGCGGTGACCCGAGCGCGACCGGCAAGGGCTGGCGGGACACCGACGGCACCGGTGGCCCGGCGTACAAGCTGACCGAGGAGAACCTGCCCACCGACAAGCGCCCCGCCTACCCGAAGGGGGTCATCGCGATGGCCAACTCGGGGCAGCCCGGCAGCACCGGCAGCCAGTTCTTCATCGTCTACGGCGACTCGCAGCTCGACCCGAACTACACCGTCCTGGGCACGATCACCGGCGGCATGGACATCGTCGAGGCCGTCGCCAAGGCCGGCGACGACAAGGCGTTCGCCAAGCAGGCCGGCGGTGGCCACCCCAAGAAGGAGGTCGTCATCAAGAAGCTGACGATGAGCGAGCCGCAGGGCTGAGCCCTCCGCCACGACGAAGCGCCCGCCGGCTGTGAGCCGGCGGGCGCTGTCGTGTGCGGATCAGGACCCCGAGGTGACCCGGTACGCGTCGAAGACGCCGTCGACCTTGCGGACCGCGGCCAGCAGGTGGCCCAGGTGCTTCGGGTCGGCCATCTCGAAGCTGAACCGGCTGACCGCCACCCTGTCCCGGGTGGTGGTGACCGTGGCGGACAGGATGTTCACCCGCTCCTCGGAGAGCACCCGGGTCACGTCCGCCAGCAGCTTGTGCCGGTCCAGGGCCTCCACCTGGATGGCCACCAGGAACGTCGAGGCGGAGGTGAGCTTCCAGCTGACCTCGACCACCCGCTCGTCCTGGGCCAGCAGGTCCTCGGCGTTGGCGCAGTCGTCGCGGTGCACGCTGACCCCGCCCGAGCGGGTGACGAAACCGAAGACCGCATCCGGTGGTACCGGGGTGCAGCACCGGGCCAGCTTGATCCAGACGTCGCTGACGCCGCGCACCACCACGCCCGGATCGGCGCTGCTCTGCCGGCTGCGCGGCGGCCGGGTGGCGACGGCGGTCTCGGCGATGTCCTCCGCCGCGCCCTCCTCGCCGCCGTACGCGGCCATCAGCTTCTGCACCACCGACTGGGCGGAGACCTGACTGTCGCCGACCGCCGCGTACAGCGAGGCGACGTCGGCCAGGTGCAGGTCCCGGGCGATCGTCATCAACGCGTCGGAGGTGAGCATCCGCTGCAACGGCATGCCCTGCTTGCGCATCGCCTTGACGATCGAGTCCTTGCCGGCCTCGATCGCCTCCTCGCGCCGCTCCTTGTTGAAGTACTGGCGGATCTTCGTGCGCGCCCGGGGGCTCTTCACGAAGCCCAGCCAGTCCTGCGTCGGCCCCGCCGTCTCGGACTTCGACGTGAAGATCTCGATCACGTCGCCGTTGGACAGCGTCGACTCCAGCGGCACCAGCTTGCCGTTGACCCGCGCCCCGATGCACTTGTGCCCCACCTCGGTGTGCACCGCGTACGCGAAGTCCACCGGCGTCGACCCGGTCGGCAGCGGGATGACGTCACCCTTCGGGGTGAAGACGTACACCTCCTGGCTGGACAGGTCGAAGCGCAGCGCGTCCAGGAACTCGCTCGGGTCGGCCGCCTCCCGCTGCCAGTCCAGCAACTGCCGCAGCCAGGTCATCTCGTCGATGTGCGCCGGCGGGCCGACGATCTGGGTGCCCTTGTGCTCCTTGTACTTCCAGTGCGCGGCAATGCCGAACTCGGCGGTGCGGTGCATCGCGTACGTGCGGATCTGCATCTCCACCGGCTTGCCGGTGGGCCCGATGACCGTCGTGTGCAACGACTGGTACATGTTGAACTTGGGCATCGCGATGTAGTCCTTGAAACGGCCCGGCACCGGCTGCCAGTTCGCGTGGATCACACCCAGCGCGGCGTAGCAGTCCCGCACCGTGTCGACCAGGATCCGCACCCCCACCAGGTCGTAGATGTCGTTGAAGTCGCGACCCCGCACGATCATCTTCTGGTAGATCGAGTACAGGTGCTTCGGCCGTCCCGTCGTCTCCGCCTTGATCTTGGCGGCCTTCAGGTCGGTCTGCACCTTCTGGGTGACCTGGCGCAGCAGCACCTCCCGCTGCGGCTGGTGCTCCCCGATCAGCCGGAGGATCTCCTCGTACCGCTTCGGGAACAGCGTGCCGAAGGCCAGGTCCTCCAGCTCCCACTTGATCGTGTTCATGCCCAGCCGGTGGGCCAGGGGCGCCAGGATCTCCAGCGTCTCCTTCGCCTTCTGCTCCTGCTTCGGGCGGGGCAGGAAGGTCAGGGTGCGCATGTTGTGCAGCCGGTCGGCCAGCTTGATCACCAGGACCCGGGGGTCCTTGGCCATCGCCACGACCATCTTGCGGATGGTCTCCGCCTTGGCGGCGTCGCCGAGCTTGACCTTGTCGAGCTTCGTCACCCCGTCGACGAGCAGCGCGACCTCGCCGCCGAAGTCCACCTTCATCTGGTCGAGGGTGTACTCGGTGTCCTCGATCGTGTCGTGCAGCAGCGCGGCGACCAGGGTGGTGGTGTCCATCCCCAGGTTCGCCAGGATGGTGGCCACCGCCAGGGGGTGGGTGATGTACGGGTCACCGGACTTGCGGTACTGGCCCGAGTGCCAGCGGGCCGCCGTGTCGAACGCCCGCTGGAGCAGCCGGGCGTCGGCCTTGGGGTGATTCACCCGATGGGAGGAGATCAGCGGCTCCAGCACCTCGCTGACCTGCGAGGTCTGCCAGGGCGCGTTGAACCGGGCCAGCCGGGCCCGCACCCGCCGGCCGGTGGGCGCGTTGGAGAGGGCGAAGCCGCCGCTCGGCGACGGGTCGTCGGAGTCGTCGGCCGACAGCGCCTCCAGGACGCCGGCCGCCGGGGTGTCGCCGTCGGCGTGGGGGGAACCGGCCTCGTTCCCGAGGGCCGCGTCCCGCGGCTCAGCTCCCTTGTCGGTCACCGAACCGTCAGCGTCGCCTGTCGGGTGCACCGTGCCCTCCACCGGAGGAACGACATCGTGGGACACCGGCCTCCTCACCGCTCGCCGGGGTACGCCGACCGTGCGCCGGCCGGCCTGGTCTCCGCCGCCCGGACGGTCTCCCGGCCGGTCAGCAAAGGGCAATGCTACCCGTACGCACCGTGCCCCGCCGCTCGGCCGGACGGACCGCACCGGGTCCGCCCGGCAGCCATCACGACCAATCGGTCAGCAGGACACGGACCGGACGCCAACCTGCTGCGGGCAGCCTGGGCGGGGTCACCGGCCGGTCCACCGGGCCCGCCCAGGCAGGCCACCGACCGCTGGGGGCGCTCAGACCTCGAGCAGGGCGTGCACCGGGCGCGGGGCGAGCCGCTCGCGGCCACCGAGGAAACCGAGCTCCAGCAGCACGGTGAACCCGGCGACCGTGCCGCCGGCCCGCTCCACCAGATCCAGGGTGGCCTCGGCGGTCCCCCCGGTGGCGAGCACGTCGTCGACCACCAGCACCCGCCGCCCGGCGGTGAACGCGTCCTCGTGCAGCTCCAGCGTCGCCTCGCCGTACTCCAGCGCGTACGAGGCCGAGTAGGCGGGGCGGGGCAGCTTTCCGGCCTTGCGCACCGGCACCACGCCGACCCCGGTGGCGTACGCGACGGCCGCCGCGATCACGAAGCCCCGGGCCTCGATCCCGACCACGGCGTCGAACGAGTCCCGCCCGTGGTAGGCCACGATGCCGTCGATCACCTCGCGGAACACCGCGCCGTCGGCGAAGAGCGGCATCAGGTCCTTGAACATGACGCCCGGCTTCGGGAAGTCCGGCACGTCCAGCACGCGGCTGGCGACCAGCTCGGCGACCTGCGGGCCGCTGTCTCCCCGTACCCCGGCGCTGTGCGTCTCCGTCACGGCGGCCCGTCTCCCTTCGTACGACGACGGCGTCCTCCACGCCGCTCGCACAGCATGAAGGACGCCGTCGTCACCGTCTCCAGCGGGTGTCTCCCCGGTCGCGTCAGCGGCGCTTGGCGCCGCCCGGCCGGTTGCCGCCGGCGCCGGCGGGGCGACCGCCCCGGGCGCCGCTCGGACGCTTGCCGGCGGGGCGGGCGCCCACCTTCGGCGCGGCCCCGGCCAGGGCCCCCTCCTCCTGGTCGACGGGCTCGTCGTCCTCCCCGGCCGGGCGCGGCGCGCCCTTCGGGGTGATCTCGCCCCGGGCCAGGGCGCCCCGCCGGGCCAGCACCCGCTTGTTGTGCGCCTGGATCCGCGGCTCGTAGTTCTTCAGCAGCACCAACAGCGGGGTGGCCAGCAGGATCGAGGTCAGGAACGCGATCGCCATACCGACGAAGAGCACCAGGCCGAGGTCCTTCAGGGTGCCCGCGCCCAGCAGGCCCGCGCCGATGAAGAGCAGACCGCCGACCGGGAGCAGGGCGACCACTGACGTGTTCAGCGACCGCATGAGGCTCTGGTTGATCGCCAGGTTGGCTGCCTCGCCGTACGTCTGGTTGTTGTTCGCGGTGATGCCCCGGGTGTTCTCCTGAACCTTGTCGAAGACCACCACCACGTCGTAGAGCGCGAAGCCCAGGATCGTGAGGAACCCGATGATCGTCGACGGGGTCACCTCGAAACCGACCAACGAGTAGATGCCGGCGGTGAGGATCAGGTTCATGAACAGCGAGGAGACGGCCGCCACCGCCATCCGCCACTCGAAGCGCAGGATCAGGTAGACCATCACCAGCGCGACGAAGATCACCAGGCCCAGCATGGCCCGGGAGGTGACCTGGCTGCCCCACGCCTCGCTGACCTGGTTGCCGCTGATCTGGTCCGGCTGGATGCCGAACTCCCGGGCCATCTCCGCCTTGGCCGCGTTGGCCTGCTCGGCGGTGAGCTGCGAGGTGCGCATCTCGTAGTAGTCGCCGCCGGTGCCGCCGACCTTCTGCGCGGTGACCACCTCGGCGCCGCCCGCGGCGACCCCCAGTGCCGCGTCGACCTTCCCCTCGGCCTGCTCCAGCGTCCCGACGCTGGCCGGCACCTGGAACGAGTTGCCGCCGGCGAACTCGATGCCGAGGCTGAACTTCTGGATCCCGAAGCTGAGCACCGAGATGAGGATCAGCACCCCGGCGACGGCAAACCACAGCTTGCGCCGGCCGATGATGTCAACGCCGGCCTCGCCCCGGTAGAGGCGGCTCGCCAACCCAGTCTTAGCCATCTCAGGCCTCCTTGACGCGCGAGGTGCGGGTGGCCTGCTCGGTCCGCGCGGGAAGGGCGCGGCCAAGACCGCTGACCCGCGGGGAAAGGAACGCCCGGGTCCGGGCGAACATCGTCATGATCGGGTGACGGAAGAGGAAGACCACGACCAGGTCGAGCACCGTGGCCAGGCCGAGCGCGAAGGCGAAGCCCTTCACCGCGCCGACCGAGACGACGTAGAGCACCACGGCCGACATGAGGGTGATCGCGTTGGCCGAGATGATCGTCCGGCGGGCCCGGATCCAGGCCCGCGGCACCGCGCTGCGCGGGCTGCGTCCCTCGCGGATCTCGTCCTTGAGCCGCTCGAAGTAGATGACGAACGAGTCCGCCGCCACACCGAGCGAGACGATCATGCCGGCGATGCCGGCGAGGGTGAGCGTGAAGCCGATCTGCCGGCCGAGCACCACCAGCGCGCCGAAGACCAGCAGCGCCGACAGCACCAGGCTCAGGAAGATGACCGAGCCGAGCAGGCGGTAGTAGAAGAACGAGTAGATGATGACCAGCAGCATGCCGATGCCTGCGGCGAGCAGGCCCGCGCGCAGGTGGCTGGCGCCGAGGGTGGCGGTGACGTTCTGCTGCTCCTGCGCCTCGAAGGTCACCGGCAGGGCGCCGTAGCGCAGCTGGCTGGCCAGGGCGCTGGCCGTTTTGTTGTCGAAGCTGCCCGTGATCTGCGAGTCACCGGTGAGCACGCCCTGGATCTCCGGCGAGGAGACCACCTTGTTGTCGAGGACGACGGCGACCCGGCACTTGCCGTCCTGACCCAGCGCGGTCTGGTCGCACGCCTGGCCCTCGTTGGTGAACGCCTCTCGGGTCAGGCTGGTCCACTTCTCCTGACCCTTGCCCTTGAAGTCGAGGCTGACCACCCAGGAGCTGGTCTGGTCGAGCACCGCGTTGGCGTCGCCGACGTCGGTGCCGAGCACCTTCGCCACGTCGAGGAGGTATTTCTGGGTGCCGTCCTCGCAGGCGATCGCCTTCTGCTTCTCGTCCTTGATCGACGCCGCCGGGCGCTGGTCGAGCTGGGCGCACCCGATCGTCGGGACGTTGAACTGCATCTCCACCGGCAGCACCGCGACCTCGCGCGGGGAGAGCGTGCCGAACGGCTTGAGGGTCTCGCCCAGCGACGGGTCGGTGGTCAGGTCCGCCGGGGCCTGCAGGCCGCTGGCGGCCTGCCAGGCGGCGGCCCCGACCTTCTGCTGGACGGCCTTGCGCTGCTCCTCGACGCCCTGCGGCACCGGCTCGGCGCTGGCGCTCGGCGACGGCGCGGCGGCGCTCGGCGAGGCCGGCGGGGTGGCGCTGGCGCTCGGGGCCGCGGCCCCGCCGCCCTGACCGCCGGCGCTCGGCGACGCGGTCGCCTTCGCGCTGCCCGACGGCTTGGGGCTGGCGCTGCCCGACGGCTTGGGGCTGGCGCTGCCTGACGGGGCCGGGGTCGGCGTGGCCGCCGGGGGGGCCACCGCACCGGTGCCGTCGGCGGCCTTCAGCACCTTGCGGAAGCGCAGCTCAGCGGCGCTTCCGACGTCGGTGAGGTCGCGGTTCTCGCCGGGCAGGGAGATGACGATGTTCCGGTTGCCCTCGGTGACCACCTCGGCCTCGGCCACGCCGTACGCGTTGACCCGGTTCTCGATGATCTGGCGGGCCTCTTCGAGGTTCTCCGTCGTCGGGGGCTTGCCGTCGATGCTGTTCGTCGCCTCGAGCGTCAGCCGGGTGCCGCCGATCAGGTCCAGACCGAGCCGAGGCTCGAGCCGATCCTTCAAGCCACCACTGGCGCCGCCCGAGAAGAACACCATGAGATAGAGGACGACGAAGATGAGGCCGAGCACGGCAAGCTGCCGTCCGGGCCGCATCTGTCCCTGAGGTGGTGCCACGGCTGTCTGTCTCCCTGTTACGGTCGCGCCGCCGACACGGCGGCGCGAATGTCGGGCCGGGGGTCCCGGCGACGGCTGTCCGGGGCCGGCAACCCGACGCCGACACGGCTGACCACGGCCGACGCGGGGGCGTCGACCGGCAACCTTCGGGTGTCGGCGTCAGGTGTCGACCCAACTATCCAGTTTTAACGGCGTCTCCGCTGCCCCGTCGGGGAGGCGGTCACTCCTTGACGGTTTCGGCGTCCTCGCTGACCAGCTCGGTCGACTCCACCCGCTCGGCACGGTTGACCACCCGGGCGATGGCCGGGCGGGCGAACCGGGTCTGCACGCCGGGCGCGACCTCGAGCAGGACGGTGTCGTCGTCCACGTCGGTGACCGTGCCGTAGAGACCGCCGATGGTGACCACCTCGTCGCCGGAGCCGAGGGCGGACTGCATCTGCTCCGCCTCGCGGCGGCGCTTCTGCTGGGGGCGGATCATCATGAAGTACATGACGCCGAAGAGCAGGGCGATCATGAGGATCGGCGTCAGGCCGCCGGCTCCCCCTCCGCCCGCTGCTGCGTAGACCACGGTTACTGACCTTCCGATTGGCCTCCGGCTCGGCGCGAGAGGCACCGGAGCGGAGGCGGAGTCTCACGTCCTGTACAAACCGCGGCGAAGTCTAGTCCCTGCACCTGGGAACGCCGAATGCGGCACAGATCACGTTCGGATCACGGCTGATCCGGCGCGGCCGAGAACAGATCGGGCGCGACAGGAACATCGGTGACAAATATACCATTTGGCGGAGTACGGCCCAGGTGCCGCCAGGCCGCCTCCGTCGCCACCCGGCCCCGCGGCGTGCGGGCGAGCAGCCCCGCCCGGACCAGGAACGGCTCGCAGACCTCCTCGACCGTGTCCGGCTGCTCCCCCACGGCCACCGCCAGGGTGGACAACCCGACGGGCCCGCCCCGGAACGAGTCGATCAGCGCGGTGATCACGGCCCGGTCCAGCCGGTCCAGCCCGAGCGCGTCGACGTCGTACACCGTGAGGGCCGCCCGGGCGGTCTCCAGGGTGACCACGCCGTCGGCGCGGACCTCGGCGAAGTCCCGCACCCGGCGCAGCAGCCGATTGGCGATGCGGGGGGTGCCCCGGGACCGGCCGGCGATCTCGACGGCGCCGTCGTCGGTGATCGGCACACCCAGGATCCGCGCCGAGCGGCGCAGCAGCACCTCCAGGTCGGCCGGGGAGTAGAAGTCCAGGTGCGCGACGAAGCCGAACCGGTCCCGCATCGGCCCGGTCAGCAGGCCGGACCGGGTGGTCGCGCCCACCAGGGTGAACGGCTCCACGTCCAGCGGGATGGCGGTGGCCCCCGGCCCCTTGCCGACCACCACGTCGACCCGGAAGTCCTCCATCGCGCTGTAGAGCAGTTCCTCGGCCGGCTTGGCGATCCGGTGGATCTCGTCGATGAACAGCACGTCGCCCTCGACGAGGCTGGTCAGGATCGCCGCCAGGTCCCCGGAGCGCTCGATCACCGGGCCGCTGGTCACCCGGAGGCCGCCGCCCAACTCGGCCGCCACGATGTTGGCCAGGGTGGTCTTGCCCAAGCCGGGCGGGCCTGACAGGAGGATGTGGTCCGGCGGGGAGCCGCGCCGCATCGCGCCCTGCAGCAGCAGGTCGAGCTGGTCGCGGACCCGGTGCTGGGCGATGAACTCCGCCAGCCGCTTCGGCCGGACACTGGCCTCGGCGTCCAGCTCGGCGTCGTGGACGTACGCCGAGACGAGGTTGCCGTCCGGGCCCGTCATCGGGTCCGGCCGAGGAGGCGGATGGCCTGCTTGAGCAGCACCGGCACGGGCGGGGGCGGCCCGTCGACGGTCTCCGCCACGGCTGCGACCGCCTGGTCGGCCTGGCCGGCCGTCCACCCGAGCCCGACCAGGGCCTGGCGGACCTGCTCGGGCCAGGCGCCCCCGGTCACCCCGGCCGCGCCGTCGGCGCCCACCGGCACCGGGCCGATCCGGTCGCGCAACTCCAGCACCAGGCGCTCGGCGCCCTTCTTGCCGATGCCCGGCACCCGGGTCAGCGCCGCCGTGTCGGCGTTGGCGACCGCTCTGCGGACCGCGTCCGGGGTGTGCACGGCGAGCACCGCCTGGGCCAACCGGGGGCCCACCCCGCTGGCGGTCTGGAGCAGCTCGAACAGCTGCTTCGCGTCGTCGTCGGCGAAGCCGTAGAGGGTGAGCGAATCCTCCCGGACCACCAGGCTGGTGGCCAGCCGGGCGGGCTGGCCGACCCGCAGGTCGGCGAGCGTGCCCGGGGCGCAGTACACCGCCAGGCCCACCCCGCCGACCTCGACCACGGCGTGATCGGGGCTCGTCGCGGTCACCGTGCCGCGCACACTGGCGATCATCGTGCTCCTCCTCGTCGTACCCGGTCGGCCGCCTCGGCCAGCTTCGAGCGGGTGCCGCCGCGCCAGACGTGGCAGATGGCCAGCGCGAGCGCGTCGGCCGCGTCGGCCGGCTTCGGCGGCTCGGACAGCCGCAGCAGCCGGGTCACCATGGCCGTCATCTGCGCCTTGTCCGCCTGGCCGGACCCGGTCACGGCAGCCTTCACCTCGCTCGGGGTGTAGGTCTGCACCGGCAGGCCGGCCCGCGCGCCGGCCAGCACCGCGATCCCGCTGGCCTGGGCGGTGCCCATCACGGTGCGGACATTGTGCTGGCTGAACACCCGCTCCACGGCGACGGCGTCCGGCTGGTGCTCGGCGACCAGGTCGGTGAGCGAGCGGTCCAGGTGCAGCAGGCGCAGCGGCAGGTCGTCACCCGGGTCGGTCTGGACGACGTAGTAGGCGACCAGGTTGCAGGGCCGGCCGGGCACTCCCTCGACCACGCCGACCCCGCACCGGGTCAGCCCCGGGTCGACGCCGAGCACGCGCACGCCGCCTCCTCCCCCAGCCGCCAGCAGTACGTGTGTTCGACACCCTACTGGTCGCCCCGGACACCCTCCGCCGGGGACACGCCGGCAGCCGGCCGCAGCGCGCGGGGCTCCGGCGGTGACCGGGGACCGGGGCCCTGGGGTCGTCAGCGGGCCCGGATGCCGTCCAGGACGCCGTCGACGATCCGGCCGGGCAGGGATTCGTCGTCCAGGTCGGGGTTCCAGCGCAGCATCCGCTGCACCAGCATCGGCCCGGCGAGCAGGGCCATCACCACCTCGATGTCGAGGTCGGCGCGCAGCTCACCGCTGCGCACCCCCCAGCGGAGCACCTCGCGCATGAGCTGGCGGCGGGGCTCGATGATGTTCTGGTAGACCCGGAAGTGGTCCGGGCTGCGGGTCGCCTCCGGTACGAGGCAGGGCATGATCTTCGCGGCCCGGGGGTCGACGTTGTGCCCGACCGCGCCGACCAGCAGCACCAGGTCCTCCCGGACGGAGTGCCCGGTCGGCTGAGGGAGGACGCCCTTGAGGCGGCGCAGCGCGTCGAGCATCAGCGCGTCCTTGCCCGACCAGCGCCGGTAGATGGTGGCCTTGCCCACCCCGGCCCGGGCGGCGATGGCCTCGATGGACAGCGCCTCGATCGTGCTGCCCTCGGCGAGCAGGTCGAGAACGGCCTCCACGATCGCCTCGTCCGCGCGGACGCTCCGCGGTCGGCCGGGCGGTCGCGGAGCGTCGGCGGCAGAAGTCATGTCCGACATTCTTCCCATATTTATGCGGCTTCGGCCAACTCCGGTTTCCCGGCCACCGGCGTCGCGGCCGGCGGCTGCCCCTGGTCCCGGCCAGGCATCCAGCGCAACGCGACCACGATGCCGAGCGCGGCGACCGCCGCCGAAAGGGCCGCCGCCCAGTGCATCGCCGAGACGAAGGCGTGGTTGGCCGACGTGACCAGCGCCGGCCCGGCCGGGCCGAGCTGGCCGGCCGCGGCGTACGCCCCGGAGATCGACTCACCCGCCGCCTCGTGCGCCGCCGCGGGCAGGCCCCGCAGGGCCGGGGCGACGTCCTGACGGTACAGCGCGGACAGGACCGAGCCGAGCACGGCCACGCCGAGTGCGCCGGCGACCTGCCGAACCGTGTTGCTGACCGCCGAGCCGACTCCCGCCTTCTCCCGGGGCAGCGCCGACATGATCGACTCGGTGGCCGGCGGCATGACGTTCGCCATCCCCGTGCCCTGGAGGAAGAAGCACACCAGAACCGCCCAGAGCGGGGTGCCCGCATCAATGAACACGAACGCCCCCAGCGACACCACGGTCAGCGCCAGGCCGACGATCGCGACCGCCCTGCCCCCGTACCTGCGGACCATCGCCGCGCTGCGCGGGGCGAAGATGAGCTGCGCCGCGGCGAAGGGCAGGAAGAGCAGGCCGGTCTCCAGCGGGCTGTAGCCGCGGACCAGCTGGAGATAGAACGAGCTGAAGAACATCACGCCCATGGCGGCGAAGAAGATCAGCCCGACCAGCGCCACCGGCGCGGCGAACCGCGGCACCCGGAACAGCCGGACGTCCAGCGACGGGTGGTCGCTGCGCAGCTCCAACATCACGAACCAGGTCAACACGGCCAGCCCGCCGACGATCGACGCCCAGACCAGCGGCCGGTCGAAGCCGTGCTCGCCGCCGTCGATGATGCCGTAGGTCAGCGCGACCAGGCCCACCACCGACAGCAGCACGCCGGGGACGTCGACCCGGCCCGGGTCGGGGTCGCGCGACTCGGGGACCAGCAGGGCGACCAGGACCACGCCGAGCACGACGACCGGCACATTGATCAGGAAGACCGAGCCCCACCAGAAGTGCTCCAGCAGCGCGCCGCCGAGGATCGGGCCGATCGCCACGGCCAGGCCGACCGCGCCGGCCCAGATGCCGATCGCCCGGCCCCGCTCCCGGGGGTCGAAGACGTTGGAGATGATCGACAGGGTCGCCGGCATGATCGCCGCGCCGCCCAGGCCCATCAGCGCGCGGGCCGCGATCAGCTGGGCCGGGTTCTGCGCGTACGCGGACAGCAGTGAGGCGAGGCCGAAGAACACCAGACCGGCCACCAGGAACCGCTTGCGCCCGGCGCGGTCGCCGAGCACGCCGAAGGTGAACAACAGGCCGGCGAAAACCAGTGTGTAGGAGTTGATGGACCACTCCAGCTCGCCCTGCGTGGCGCCGAGACCGTGCACCGGGTCGGCGAGGGTACGCAGGGCGACGTTGAGGATGGTGTTGTCGAGGACGACGACGAGGAGGCTGATCACCAGCACCCCGAGGATCGCCCACCTCCTCGGGTGTCCGGTGTTCTCGTGAAGCTGCATGGCCGGCTCTCCCCCAGGTCCACCCGCGGTAATTACGAAACGGGTCATACTCGTAACGCGAAACGAGCCTAGGCCAACCCTTTTCGATACGGAACCGTCCCGTATCCCTTGTGCCCCACCTCACACCAACCCCTGCCCCACCCCCGCAGCGGGCACCCAATGGCGGATCAAGAGGTTCGGGTCAGATTCGGGCGCAGCCACTCCGCCAGCCCCACCCGGGCCGCCAACTCACCAAGCCGGCGCAAACCTCTTGATCACCCTGCGCCTAAGGCCGGGGGCGGGCGGGGCCGGAGTGAGGTTTGGGGCGGTTCGGGGGTGTGACCGGGGGCATCCGTCCGGCGGAACATGGGCCGGCCCGGGGTCGTTACACATGGCAGACGATCGAGCAGCGCACCCCGGCTGCCGAGCCGCCCGAACCCCCGTGGAATGCGGGCCGGCCCCCGGTCGTTACACATGGACCCGCCGCCACCAGCACCCCCCCTGCGGGTGCGGTGAGCCGCCGGACGACTTCCCCCCTTGTTCTTGATCTTTGGGCGCCTCGACGTGGTGCTCACACCCCGCCCTTCCCCGGGCGGGCGCGTGTGTCGACCCCCGATTGGAGACACCCCCATGAACACGATCATCCGTAACAGCGTTCTCGGCATCGCCGGTCTCGCCTTCGCCGGCGGCGTGTTCGCCGGCCCCGCCACCGCCCACACCACCACCCCCACCGCATCCACCCCGACCACCGCCGTCGCCGTACAGGCCGACAAGCCGGCAGTCGACAAGGCCAAGCTGATCCCCCACGGCGTGCAGGGCGAACAGTCCCGCATCACGCTCGACGACGAGCAGACCGCCAACGCGAAGGCCATCATCGCCGCCACGAAGAAGGCCGGCATGAACGAGCGGGCCGCCGTCATCTCCATCGGCACCGCACTGCAGGAGTCGAAGCTGGAGAACCTGGGCCACCTCGGCGACCGCAACGACCACGACTCGCAGGGCCTGTTCCAGCAGCGCCCCACCTCCGGCTGGGGCACCCCCGAACAGATCACCGACCCCGAATACTCCACCCTGGCGTTCCTCAAGGGCCTCAAGCAGGTCGACGGCTGGCAGGACATGCCCCTGACCCAGGCCGCACAGACCGTCCAGGTGTCCGCCTACCCCGACGCGTACGCACAGTGGGAACAGCAGGCCGCCGACCTCGTCACCGAACACTGGAACAGCTGACACCAACCGAACAGCCAACCGGCCGGGCCCCCGACACGGGGGCCCGGCCAGCGGCGTGTCCGGCACCCGTCACCCCGAAACCCGGACCACGACCTCGCGCGCCGGCCCCACGCCCAGTCCGACACAGCCCGGCTCTTGGCGGCCCGTCAAAGGGCAGCACGGGACCGCGCCGCCGGGGTGTCCGGCGGCGCGGCGGTGGGCGATCTGGTCAGCCGGTCAGCGCGTCCAGGGCCAGGTCGACGTCGGCCTGCGAGGTGTACAGGTGGAACGAGGCCCGGACCCGACCGGCGCGTACCGCCGCCCGGATGCCGGCGCGTTCCAACCGATCCCGCGCGTCGGGCGCATCGACGGTGACGATCGCACTGTCCCCCGGCGGCTGACCCAGCCCGGCGAGGAACCGGTTGGCCAGCGCCACGTCGTGCTCGCGCACCGCCGGCACTCCGATCTCGGCGAGCAGTTCCAGTGCGGGAGCGGCGCCGACCCAGCTGAACCAGGCCGGGGAGATGTCGAACCGCCGGGCGTCGGCGGCCAGCCGCAGGGGTGGCCCGTAGTGGGACGTTCGCGGGTCACCGGCCGCGTACCAGCCGGCCGCGTCGGGGCGCAGCCGCTCACGCAGGGCCGGGGCCAAATAGGCGAAGGCCGTGCCGCGCGGCCCCATCAGCCACTTGTACCCGCCGACCGCCACCACGTCGGCCCGGCCCGCGTCGAACGGCAGCCAGCCGCACGCCTGGGTGGCGTCGACAGCCACCAGCGCGCCGTGCGCCCGGGCGGCGGCCACGATCCCGTCGTAGTCGGCGATCGTGCCGTCGGCGGACTGCACCAGGCTGAACGCGACCAGATCGGTGCCGGCGTCGATGGCGTCGACCAGACCGGCGGCCGGGACGGTGCGCACCTCGACACCGCGCTCGGCCTGCGCCAGCCAGGGGAAGAGGTTGGAGGTGAACTCGACCTCCGGGACGACCACCGTGGCGCCGGGCGGCAGCGCCGCCGCGACCGGGGCGAGTATCTGGGAAACGGTGCTGCCGACCGCAACGTCGGCGGCCGGCACCCCGACCAGGCCGGCGAAGGCCGCGCGGGCCCGCTCGGTCGACTCGCCCCAGCCCTCCCAGGAGGTCCGCCCCACCCGCCAGTCGGCCAGCGCCTCCTGCAACGCCGCCCAGGCCGGCTCGGGCGGCAGCCCGTAGGTGGCGGTGTTCAGCCAGCCGGGTTCCGGCTGCCACAGCTTCAGTGCCTGCTCCAGCTCCATGTCGCGACGCTAACGGGTGAGCACCGGCCGCTGGCAGCGCCAATCCGCCAGCCGTGGCCGCCGGTGGGCGGATCAGGTCACGTTGGCGGGGCCGAGGACGCTCTTCAGGTCGCCCATCAGCGCGGTGGTGGCGGCGACCCGGAACGGCCCGAGCCGCAGGGTGGTGGTCTTGCCGCCGTTGAGCAGCTTCACGTGCACCTCGGTATCGCCGGGGTGCAGCACCAGCGTCTCCTTGAGCCGCTCCACCAGCGGGGGCGTGCACCGGTGCACCGGGATGGTCAGGGTGACCGGCTTGCTGCCCGGGCTGCTGCTGACGTCGGGCAGCTGCATGTCCATCGCCATCATGCGCGGGGTGTCGTCGCGGCGGTCCACCCGCCCCTTGACCACCACGATGGCGTCCTCGGCGATGTACTGGCCGATCACCTCGTACGTGTTCGGGAAGAACAGCGTCTCGACGCCGCCGGCGAGGTCCTCGAGGGTGGCCGAGGCCCAGGCCCGGCCCTGCTTGGTGACCCGGCGCTGCACGCCGGAGAGGATGCCGGCGAGGGTGACCACCGCGCCGTCGGGAACGGTGCCCTCCTCGGACAGTGAGGCGATGGTGCAGTCGGCCGCGGCGTTGAGCACGTGCTCCAGGCCGAACAGCGGGTGGTCGGAGACGTACAGGCCGAGCATCTCCCGCTCGAAGGCCAGCTTGTCCCGCTTGTCCCACTCGCTGTCGCCGATGGTCGGCATGACCGTGGTGCTGCCGGTCGCCTCCGCGTCGCCGAATCCGGCGCCGAACAGGTCGTACTGGCCGACGGCCTCCTTGCGCTTGACGTCGGCGTACGCGTCGATGGCGTCGGCGTGCACGGCGAGCAGGCCCCGGCGGGGGTGGCCCATCACGTCGAACGCGCCGGCCTTGATCAGCGATTCGATGGTCTTCTTGTTGCAGACCACCGCGTCGACCTTGGACAGGAAGTCGTAGAAGTCGGCGTACTCGCCCTTCTCCTGGCGGCAGCGCATGATCGAGGCGACGACGTTCGCGCCGACGTTGCGGATGGCGGCGAGGCCGAACCGGATGTCCTTGCCGACCGGGGTGAACGGCCCGGCGGAGGTGTTCACGTCGGGCGGCAGGACCTGGATGCCCATCCGCCGGCACTCCGCCAGGTAGAGCGCCATCTTGTCCTTGTCGTCGCCGACGGAGGTGAGCAGCCCGGCCATGTACTCGGCCGGGTAGTGCGCCTTCAGGTACGCCGTCCAGTAGGAGACCAGGCCGTACGCGGCGGAGTGGGCCTTGTTGAAGGCGTACCCGGCGAACGGGACCAGGACGTCCCACACGGCCTGGATGGCCTCGTCGGAGTAGCCGCGCTCGCGGCAGCCGTCCCGGAACGGGCCGAACTCCTTGTCGAGGATCTCCTTCTTCTTCTTGCCCATCGCCCGGCGCAGCAGGTCGGCCTGGCCGAGGGTGTAGCCGGCGAGGATCTGCGCGGCGCGCTGCACCTGCTCCTGGTAGACGATCAGGCCGTGGGTGGGGGCCAGGATCTCCCGCAGCGGCTCCTCCAGCTGCGGGTGGATCGGGGTGATCTCCTGGAGGCCGTTCTTGCGCAGCGCGTAGTTGGTGTGCGAGTCCACGCCCATCGGGCCGGGCCGGTAGAGCGCCAGGACGGCGGAGATGTCCTCGAAGTTGTCCGGCTTCATCAGCCGCAGCAGCGACCGCATCGGCCCGCCGTCGAGCTGGAACACGCCGAGGGTGTCGCCCCGGGCCAGCAGCTCGTACGCGGGCTTGTCGTCCAGCGGCAGCCCCAGCAGGTCGAGTTCCTTGCCGTGGTTGAGCTGGATGTTCTTGACCGCGTCGTCGATGATCGTCAGGTTGCGCAGGCCGAGGAAGTCCATCTTCAACAGCCCGAGCGACTCGCACGTCGGGTAGTCGAACTGGGTGATCATCGCCCCGTCGGCGTCCCGGCGCATCAGCGGGATGTGCTCGATGATCGGCTCGGCGGACATGATGACGCCGGCGGCGTGCACGCCGGTCTGCCGGATCAGCCCCTCGATGCCCTTCGCGGTGTCGATCACCTTGCGCACGTCCGGGTCCGACTCGTACAGGCCGCGGATCTCCCCGGCCTCGGCGTAGCGGGCGTGCTTCGGGTCGAAGATGCCGGTGAGCGGGATGTCCTTGCCCATCACCGCCGGGGGCATCGCCTTGGTGATCCGGTCGCCGACCGCGTACGGGAAGCCCAGCACCCGGGCCGAGTCCTTGATCGCGGCCTTCGCCTTGATCGTGCCGAAGGTGGCGATCTGGGCGACCTTGTCCTCACCCCACTTGTCGGTGACGTACTTGATCACCTCGCCGCGCCGGCGCTCGTCGAAGTCGATGTCGACGTCCGGCATCGAGATGCGCTCGGGATTGAGGAACCGCTCGAAGATCAGCCCGTGCTGGATCGGGTCCAGGTCGGTGATGCCCAGCGCGTACGCGACGAGGGAGCCGGCGGCCGAGCCACGGCCCGGGCCCACCGCGATGCCCTGGTTCTTCGCCCACTGGATGAAGTCGGCGACCACGAGGAAGTACGACGGGAAGCCCATCTGGATGATGACGCCCAGCTCGTACTCGGCCTGGACCACGTGGCCCTCGGGGATTCCGCCGGGATAGCGGCGGGCCAGCCCGGCGAAGGTCTCCTTGCGGAACCAGGACTCCTCGGTCTCCCCCTCCGGGACGGGGAAGCGGGGCATCAGGTTGTGGAACTCGAACATCCCGGTCGGGTCGACCTTCTCGGCGACCAGCAGCGTGTTGCGGCAGCCCTCCAGCCAGGCGTCGGAGTTGTCCACGGCCCGCATCTGGTCGGCGGACTTGATGAAGTAGCCGTTGCCGTCGAAGCGGAACCGGTTGGGGTCGGCGACATTCGCGGCGGTCTGGACACAGAGCAGGACGTCGTGCGCCTCGGCCTGCGCCTCGTGCGTGTAGTGCGAGTCGTTGGTGACCACCGGGGGGATGCCCAGCTTGCCGCCGATCTCCAGCAGCTCCTTGCGGACCCGGTGCTCGATGGAGATGCCGTGGTCCATGATCTCCAGGAAGTAGTTCTCCTTGCCGAAGATGTCCTGGTAACGGGCCGCGGCCTTCAGCGCCTCGTCGAACTGCCCCAGCCGCAGCCGGGTCTGCACCTCCCCGGACGGGCAGCCGGTCGTCGCCATCAGACCCTCCGAGTGCTCGGCGATGGTCTCGGCGTCCATCCGGGGCCACTTGACGAAGAAGCCCTCGGTGTAGGCCCGGCTGGTGAGCTTGAACAGGTTGTGCAGGCCGCTCTTGTTCGCCGCCCAGATCGTCATGTGGGTGTAGCCGCCGCTGCCGGAGACGTCGTCGCTCTTCTGCTCCGGCCGGCCCCACCGCACCCGCTGCTTGTGATACCGCGACTCCGGCGCCACGTACGCCTCGATACCGAGGATGGGCTTGACCCCGGCGGCCATCGCCTGCTTGTAGAAGTCGTTCGCGCCGTGCATGTTGCCGTGGTCGGTCATCGCCACCGCCGGCATTCCGAGCCGGTCCACCTCGGCGAACAGGTCCTTGAGCCGGGCCGCACCGTCGAGCATCGAGTACTCGGTGTGCACGTGTAGATGCGCGAACGAATCGCCCATGCAGAGCGCCCCCCCGGGTCGGATCATGGGTCGGCCGAACTGGCCGGGCACCACCCTACCGAGGCGACCGAGCCGGCTCCACCGTCCGCGCCGGGGGTGGTGGCCCGCGTCTCCGCCGGCCGCTCCGGACGCACCCGACTGGAAACAACGATGTGCCGAATGACAACACTGTGTGGCATACAGTATGGTGTGAGGCATGGTTAGCGACGACATCCTGCGGATCCATCTACAGGAGCTGCGCCGGGGGACGGTGGTGGTGGCGAGCCTGGTCGCGCTGCGCCAGCCGGGCTACGGCTACGCGCTGCTCCAGCGGCTCGCCGACCACGGCTTCCCCGTGGACGCCAACACGCTCTACCCCCTGCTGCGCCGACTGGAGGAGCAGGGGCTGCTTACCAGCGAGTGGAACACCGAGGAGCGCCGGCCGCGGAAGTTCTACCAGACCAGTGACGACGGCGAGACGGTGCTGCGCCTGCTGCTGACCGACCTCTCCGCCGTGCAGAAATCCCTCACCGGCCTGACCGAAGGAGTGGACCGATGACTTCGCTGACCGACCGCTATCTCGCCGCCACCCTGCGCGCGGTGCCCGCCCCCCGGCGGGAGGAGATCGCCACCGAGCTGCGCACCTCGATCGAGGACATGATCGAGGGTCGGACGGACGCCGGGCGCGACGCCGCCACCGCCGAGCGCGAGGTGCTCACCGAGCTCGGCAACCCCGACCGGCTCGCCGCCCGGTACGCCGACCGCCGGTTGCAGCTCATCGGGCCCACCTACTACCTGCACTGGCAGCGACTGCTGCGGCTGCTGCTCACCTTCATCCCGGCGCTGGTGGGCACGATCGTCGGGGTGGTCCAGGCGGCCACCGGGGAGGCCCCGATCCCCGCGATCACCTCCGGGTTCGGCACCGCCTTCGAGGTCGCGATCCAGATCACGTTCTGGGTGACCCTGACCTTCGCGATCATCGAGCGCGCCGACCCGTCGCTGAAGCTGCCGGAGTGGACGGTCGACCAACTGCCCGAGGTACCGGCGAAGCAGGACATGACCCTGACCGACATCGCCGCGTCCGTGGCCCTGTTGCTGTTCACCGCGGCCTTCCTGCCCTGGCAGCACTTCTGGTCGTGGGCGCGGCAGATCGACGGCGAGCGCATCCCGCTGCTCGACCCGGCGCTGTGGCGGTCGTGGCTGCCGGTGCTGCTGGCCGTGCTGCTGGCCGGCGTGGTCTTCGAGCTGGTCAAGTACCGCGTCGGGCGCTGGACCTGGCCGCTGGTCGCGGTGAAGGCCGCGCTGGACCTGGCGTTCACGGTGCCTGTGGTCTGGCTGCTGGCGGACGACCGGCTGCTCAACCCGGACCTGGTCGAGCGCTTCGCCTGGCTCCAGGACGAGGGCAACCGGCAGTCCATCACCGTCATCGCGATCATCACGACGGTGATGGTCCTGGTCTGGGACCTGATCGACTCCGGCGTCAAGGCCCGGCGCGCCGGCTGACCGGCCCCACCGCCCCGGCCCGGCACGTCGTCACGGGCGTGCCGGGCCGCCGCGACGAATTCGGAGCGGGTACGACGGGCGGGCCGTCGCCGCCGGGGCCGGCGACACCCGGTCGAACGGCATCGGGGTGCCGCCGGTCCACCGATGCAGCGTCGCCGTCGCGTCCTGTCGGCGCTGCCCGTCCACCACGATCCACCCGCCGGTCACCAGGTAGAAGCTGCCGTCACCGAGCGACTCCAGGCCCCGGCTTCCGGGGGACATCCAGCCCCGGACCCCGGTTCGCCGGTCGGACAGGCCGTCCGGGGCGAGGGTGGCGAGCCGGCCGGTCTCCCCCGCCGGCTGCCCGCGCACCACTCCCCGCCACGGCGGAATCGCCCCGTCGACGGCATAGAGCGAGTAGTTCGGCCAGCCCTGCTTGCCGCCGGGGTACACGGCCATCAGCCACCGGCCGGTGTGCCGGTCGTACTCCAGGTTCTGCACGCCGTAGGCGGTGTTGCCGGTGCGGACGAAGACCTTGTCGTCGGCCGCCCGGGGCCCGCTGCGGTGCGGATGCCGCTGGTCCAGTGGCCGGGCGAGGCGCTGCCAACCGCGCACGTCGTAGGCGAGCAGCACCTGATGGTCGTTGTCGCGACGACGGGTGTCGGGGTAGACGCCGTACGCCACCATCAGCACGTCCGGGCCGTCCGGGTCGCCCAACGGCGGCCCGAACGAGATGCCGTCCACGCCGCTGGCACCGTAGCGGTGCCGCCGTGGCGCGACGCCGGTCGACCCGCCGTCCCCGTCCGCCCCGGCGGCGAAGTCCCCGGCGACGTCGCGCAGGTGCACGGTGGTGAGCACCCCGCCGGTCTGGGCGTCGATGCCGACCCGGTCGATCCGGGCGCCGTCGAAGATCGCCACGTAGAACGCGCCGGCGTCGCGGTACTCCAGCGAGCCGTACACCCGGCCGTCGCGCCGATCGAGATCGAGGTCGCCCAGGTGCCCGGTGATCCCGGTGACCGTGCCGAGCACCCGGCCGGCGAGGTCCGTCCTGACCAGCGCCTCGGTGAAGGACCAGTAGACCGACTCGCGGCGCTGGTCGACCGCGATGCCCTGCACGTGCGAGGTCGGCCAGGCGCCGCCGTAGATCGCCGTCGGCAGTTCCCCCGGCCCGCGGCGCTGGCGGGCGGCGGCCCGGGACGGCCGGTCCGGCACGGCGTCGGCCAGCGCGCCCACGCCGAGCGGGGCGAGGACGGCGCGGGCCGACTGGGCCAGGGCGTTGACCGGGGCGAGCGCTGCCACGAGGGGCAGCACTACCGCGACGACGACGGCGGCGGTGTTCCTGCGCACTGTTACTCCGAGGTGCTCCGGTGACCGGACGGTCGCAGACCCTATCCGGACACTGGGCACAAAACCCCACGAACAGGTCAAACAAGGATGAAGCGTAGCGGTGGGCCGGTGGGCCGCGCCGCCGGGGTCAGCAGGGGACGGTGTCCCACCCGGCGGGCAGGTCCGGCGAGTCCCGCACGCAGACGGTCGGGGCGGCGAACCACATCTCGCCGCGCAGGATCTCGCGCCGGACGACCACGTCGCCCGGCGCGAACCGCCGCTCCCGCCCGGTCGCCACGGCTCAGCCGACCGCGGCCATCACCTCGTCGGAAACGTCGAAGTTCGCGTAGACGTTCTGCACGTCGTCGCAGTCCTCCAAGACGTCGATCAGCTTGAAGATCTTGCGAGCGCCCTCCTCCTCCAGCGGCACGTTCATGCTGGGGATGAGGGAGGACTCGGCCGACTCGTACTCGATGCCGACGTCCTGCAGGGCGGTGCGTACGGCGATCAGGTCGGTCGGCTCGGAGACCACCTCGTACGCCTCGCCGAGGTCGTTGACCTCCTCCGC
Source organism: Micromonospora sp. NPDC002296 (assembly GCF_040296145.1). Taxonomy (NCBI): domain Bacteria; kingdom Bacillati; phylum Actinomycetota; class Actinomycetes; order Micromonosporales; family Micromonosporaceae; genus Micromonospora; species Micromonospora sp. NPDC002296. Next base: position 142,947 of record NZ_JBEOWQ010000005.1, on the reverse strand, counting down.
CCCGGCATCGAGGACCGCCATCATCACGTCGTCCTCGGTGGTGCCGGCCTTGGGCACGATCACCACGCCCTTGCGGGAGAACATGTAGGACACCGACCCGGCGTCGGCGAGCGATCCGCCGTTGCGGGTCAACGCGGTGCGCACCTCGGTCGCGGCCCGGTTGCGGTTGTCCGTGAGGCACTCGATGAGCATCGCCACGCCGTTCGGGCCGTACCCCTCGTACATGATCGTCTGCCAGTCCGCGCCGCCGGCCTCCAGGCCGGAGCCGCGCTTGACCGCCCGGTCGATGTTGTCGTTGGGTACGGAGTTCTTCTTCGCCTTCTGGATGGCGTCGTAGAGGGTGGGGTTGCCGGCCGGGTCGCCGCCGCCGATGCGGGCCGCGACCTCGACGTTCTTGATCAGCTTGGCGAACATCTTGCCGCGCTTGGCGTCGATCACGGCCTTCTTGTGCTTGGTGGTCGCCCACTTTGAGTGGCCGGACATCTGCTACCTCCGTCTGTTGATCACGCCTGCGTCGACGGCCCGCGCCAACTCCACTTCTCCGCCGGCGTAGGACGGGCCGGTCGGCTCGGCGTGGATGGCCGCGGCGGGCGCTGGGCCCTGCCGAACCGCGGCAATCCTACCGAGGCAGGGCGGGTCGGTGTCACACCCGGCACCGGCAGGCACGCCGACGGGCCCCTCGGTGGTGACTCAGGCGGCGCGGACCAGGTCCACGAAGTAGCGGTGCAGGCGCAGGTCGCCGGTCAGCTCCGGGTGGAAGGAGGTGGCCAGCAGGTTGCCCTGCCGGACCGCGACGATCCGGTCCGCGACGGGACTGTCGGTGACCCGACCCAGCACCTCGACGTCCGGGCCGACCCGCTCGACCCAGGGCGCCCGGATGAAGACCGCGTGGAACGGCCCGCCCCCGACCCCGGCGATCTCCACCGGTGCCTCGAACGAGTCGACCTGCCGGCCGAACGCGTTGCGCCGCACCGTCATCTCGATACCGGCGAAGCCGCGCTGGTCGGGGCGGCCGTCGAGCACCTCCGTGGCCAGCATGATCATGCCGGCGCAGGAGCCGTAGACCGGCATGCCGGCGGCGATCCGCTTGTCGATCGGCTCCCGCATCTCGAAGATGTCGACGAGCTTGCTGATCGTGGTGGACTCGCCCCCGGGGATCACCAGCCCGTCGACCGCGTCCAGCTCGCCGGGGCGGCGGACCGGGCGGGCGTCCGCCCCGACCCCGGCCAGCGCGCCCACGTGCTCGCGGACGTCACCCTGCAGGGCGAGCACACCGATGACCGGTGCCGTCACGTTCACTCCTCTCGGGTGTCAGAAAGAGGGCCCCTGCTCCGCCTGAGCGGCGAGCGGGGGCCCTCTTCCCACGTCACCAGCCGCGCTCGGCCAGGCGGTGCGGCTGCGGGATCTCGTCGACGCTGATGCCGACCATCGCCTCGCCGAGGCCCCGGGAGACCTTGGCCAGCACGTCCGGGTCGTCGTGGAAGGTGGTGGCCTTGACGATCGCGACGGCCCGCTCGGCCGGGTTGCCGGACTTGAAGATGCCGGAGCCGACGAAGACGCCCTCGGCGCCGAGCTGCATCATCATCGCGGCGTCGGCCGGGGTGGCGATGCCGCCGGCGGTGAACAGCACCACCGGGAGCTTGCCGGTCTCGGCGACCTCCTTGACCAGCTCGTACGGGGCCTGGAGCTCCTTGGCCGCGACGAACAGCTCGTCGGCCGGCAGCGAGCTGAGCCGGGCGATCTCCTGACGGATCCTGCGCATGTGCATGGTGGCGTTGGAGACGTCACCGGTGCCGGCCTCGCCCTTGGAGCGGATCATGGCCGCGCCCTCGGTGATCCGGCGCAGCGCCTCGCCCAGGTTGGTCGCCCCGCACACGAAGGGGACGGTGAACGCCCACTTGTCGATGTGGTTGGCGTAGTCGGCCGGGGTGAGCACCTCGGACTCGTCGACGTAGTCCACGCCGAGCGACTGGAGGATCCGGGCCTCGACGAAGTGGCCGATCCGGGCCTTGGCCATCACGGGGATCGAGACGGCGTTGATGATGCTGTCGATCATGTCGGGGTCGCTCATCCGGGACACCCCGCCCTGGGCGCGGATGTCGGCGGGCACCCGCTCCAGGGCCATCACCGCGACGGCTCCGGCGTCCTCGGCGATCTTGGCCTGCTCGGCGGTGACCACGTCCATGATCACACCGCCCTTGAGCATCTCGGCCATGCCGCGCTTGACGCGGGCGGTGCCGACGACGGGGGTGGCGCTGGCGTTCGGGGAGATGGTTTCGGGCACGGGTTATCGCTCCTCGGCGTGCTCGGGGGGTGGCTCAGCTGAATGCTACGACGGGGTCAACGCCGGTCCGACAGCCAATCAGACCCCGGGTGGCCTGCTCTGTGGCCGTCATCACCCCCGGCCCGGCCTGCCGGTCGACGGGCCCGGGTCGCGGCGGACACCGCTCAGGCGGGCACGTCGGCGGGGAGCGCGAGGGTCGGGTCGTCGATGTCGAAGTAGCGCGGCCACGGGTGCCGGCGGCCCATCCGCAACAGCCGCACCACCCGCCGGCCCCGCGCCGCGCGGGCGTCCCGGACCAGGTCGGTGTGCACCTGACGGGCCAGGGCGAGCCGTCGGCTCGCGGCGATCACCGCCTCGCAGTCCGGGTCGGCCGGGTCCAGCCGCACCGCCCGCAACTGCCGGGTGAGGTCGTTCTCCGCGGCCTCCCGCTCCTCCGGCTCGGCGTCCAACGCGATCCGGGCCGCCGCGTACAGCTCCACGCCGTAGCGCTGCTCGGCCAGCACCGCGGCGGCGGCCGCCCGGCGCAGCAGGTGCGCCTCCAGTGCCCGGGCCGCCGACTCCGCGCGCAGGCGCAGCCGCTCGACCCGGCCGACGGTCCAGGTCAGGTACGCCGCGAGCAGCCCCACGACGAGAATTCCGCCCAACCACCACCACATGCCCGGCATCGTAGTGCTGCTCCGTTCGCCTCCGGCCGGGGCGCGTCCCGCCCCGGCACCTGCGTCCCACCGGCACTTCCGGTCACGGCGGTCAGCCCAGCCCCGCCCACTCCTGGTCGATCACCCGCCCGTCGATCGCCTCGATCGCCGCCGCATACACCTCCAGCACCCGGCGGGCGACGACCGGCCAGTCGAAGTGCGTCACCACCTGGTCCCCGCACTCGGTCAACGCGGCCCGCCGCGCCGGGTCGTCCAGCAGCCCGGCCAGGGCCGCCCGCAGCCCCACCGCGTCCCCGGTGGGGAAGAGCAGCCCGGCCCGGCCGCCGTCGAGCACCCGGCGGAACGCGTCCAGGTCGCTGGCCACCACCGTGGTGCCGGCGGCGAGGGCCTCGGTGAGGATCATCCCGAACGACTCCCCGCCGGTGTTCGGGGCCACGTAGAGGTGGACGCTGCGCAGCATGCGCGCCTTGTCCTCCTCGGAGACCAGGCCGAGGAAGGTGACCCGGTCGCGCACCTCGGCTGGGAACTGGTCGAACAGGTCGTCCGGGTCGCCCGGCCCGGCCACCAGCAGCCGCAGGCCCGGGCGGGAGCGGGCCAGCTCGACGAACGCGTCGCGCAGGATCGGGAAGCCCTTGCGGGCCTCGGTGAACCGGCCGAGGAAGCCGAGCGTGCCGCCCTCGGCGAGGCCGCACTCCCCCGGCCAGCCGGGCAGCGCTGTCGCGTGGCTGAACTTGGCCACGGTGACCCCGTTGGGGATCTCCACCGCGCCGCCGTCCATGTGCTCGACCTGCACCTTGCGGGCCAGGGCGCTGACCGCGATCCGGGCGGTGATCCGCTCCAGCACGATCTGCAACAGGCCCTGCGCGGCGGCGAGCACCCGGGACCGGGTCATCGCGGTGTGGAAGGTGGCCACCACCGGCCCCTTCGCGGAGAGCACGGCGAGCATCGACAGGCTCAGCGTCAGCGGCTCGTGCACGTGCAGCACGTCGAAGTCGCCCCGGGCGATCCAGCGCCGGACCCGGGTGGTGGAGACCGGGCCGAACGCGATCCGGGCCACCGACCCGTTGTACGGCAGCGGCACGGCCCGGCCCGCCGACACCACGTACGGCGGGAGCGAGGAGTCCTCGTCGGCGGGGGCGAGGACGCTCACTTCGTGCCCGAGCCCGATCAGCGCCTCGGCCAGGTCCATCACGTGGTTCTGCACCCCGCCGGGCACGTCGAAGGAGTACGGGCACACGATGCCGATCCGCATGTGAGCGCCCTCCGCCTCAGACCGGTCCGGTGACGGCCGGCGGCATGGAGACGGGTCGGGGCCCGCCGTCGCCGGCGCCGCGCTGGTCCAGCCACATCCGTTGCAACATGTGCCAGTCTTCCGGATGCCGGGCGATGCCCGCCGCCAGACCGTCGGCAATCCGCTGGGTCAGCACCCGGACCCGCTGGTCCAGCGGCCCGCTGTCCTCCTCGGGCAGGGGCAACGGGCCCTCGAGCGAGGCGCACGCCGCGTCCGGTTCGTACCACAATGAGGCGACGTAGAGCGGTGCCCCGGTGCGCAGGGCCAGCAGCGCCGGGCCGGCCGGCAGCCGGGTCCGCGCGCCGAAGAAGTCGACCTCGATCCCCCGGGCGGAAAGGTCCCGGTCGGCCAGCAGCGGCACCACCGCGCCGGCGCGCAGCCGGTCCACCAGCACGTCGAACGCGGGCCGCTCGCCGCCGTGGGTGGGCAGGATCTCCATGCCCAGCCCTCGCCGGAAGGCAAGGAAGCGCTGGTAGATGCCCTCGGGCTTGAGCCGCTCGGCGACCGTGGTGATCGGCCAGCCGGTGGCCGCCACCCAGGCACCGGCGGCGTCCCAGTTGCCGGCGTGCGGCAGCGCCACCACCGCGCCCCGGCCGGCGGCCACGTCGGCGGCGAGCCGGTCGACCCCCTCGGGGGCGAGCCGGAACCCGGCGAGGATCTCTTCCCGGCTCAGCGCCGGCAGCCGGAACGCCTCCATCCAGTACCGGGCGTAGGAGCGCAGGCCGCGCCGGAGCAGGTCGTCCAGCTCGGCCTCGGGCAGCTCGGGGCCGACCACCCGGCGCAGGTTCGCGCGCAGTCGGGCCGTACCACCGCCGCCGGAGCGGTGGGCGCGGTCGGCGCCCGCCCGGAAGGCCGCAGCCACCACGGGCCGGGGCAGCGCGCGGACCAGACGCCAGCCGGCGACGTAGCCGAGCTCGGTCAGGTTCACCCCTGCGACCCGTCCGGGGCCGCGTCGCGGGCCTGCCGGTACACGTGGGCGATCCGCTGGCCCACAGTGAAGATCGAGACGGCGGCCAGCAACCAGAGCGCGACCTGCAGGGCGTACGGGATGCCGAAGCCGGTGAGCAGGCCGCCCACGCCGACGATGAGCAGCCGCTCGGTCCGCTCGGCGATGCCCACGTTGCAGGTCATCCCGAGCCCCTCGGCGCGGGCCTTGACGTAGGAGACCAGGCCGCCGGCGGCCAGGCAGAGCAGCGCGGCGGCGACCCCGGCGTGGTCACCCTCGGTGGCCAGCCAGTACGCGACCGCGCCGAAGACGGCGCTGTCGGCGACCCGGTCCATGCTCGAGTCGAGGAACGCCCCGAATCTCGTCGAGCCGCCGCTCATCCGGGCCATCGTCCCGTCGAGCAGGTCGGTCAGCGCGAAGAACGTCACGATGAGGGCGCCGGCGACCAGATGGCCGCGGGCGCCGAAGCCGAGCGCACCGGCCAGCACCCCGAGGGTGCCGGTGACGGTGACAGCATTGGGGGACACGCCCGCGCGGAGCAGGCCGCGCGCGATCGGCTCAACGACGCGGGTCATCCCCGCCCGGACCGACACTTGGAAGATCTTCGCCATGGCGGTCCCACGATAACGGCCGGCCCCGGGGGAGGGCACGCCACGGTCGCCGACCCGCCCGGGGAAGTCTTGTGCCGGCCCTCCGAGGGGTGTGAGATCGAGCCTGAGGGTGAGACGGCTCACCCGACCGACCGTCCCGTACCCTCCGCACGGCAGATCACCGGAGGATGGCGCCGCGGAGCTTCCGCACCGGGCCGCTTCCCCGTCGCGCGCGGCGGTCGCCACCAACCACCGGCTGAGGGAGGTGCGCCCCATGGCGCAGAGGAATCAGGACAAGGGGGTCACCGGCGGCGTGCCGGTGGTGACCGAGCCTGCCAGAATTCGCAACGTGGTGCTCGTCGGGCACTCCGGGGCGGGCAAGACAACCCTGGTCGAGGCGCTGCTCGCGGCGACCGGCACGATCGGGCGGGCCGGCACGGTCACCGACGGCACCACGGTCTGCGACCACGACCCGGCCGCCGTGCGCCAACAGCGCTCGGTGAGCCTGGCCTGCGCCCCGCTGGTGCACGACGGCGTCAAGATCAACCTGCTGGACACCCCGGGGTACGCCGACTTCGTCGGCGAGCTGCGCGCCGGCCTGCGGGCCGCCGACGCCGCGCTGTTCGTGGTCTCCGCCGTCGACGGGATGGACGCCGCCACCGCCGCGCTCTGGGAGGAGTGCGCCGCGGTGGGCATGCCCCGGGCGGTCGCGGTGACCCGGCTGGACCACCCCCGCGCGGACTTCGACGAGGCCGTGGCGCTGTGCCAGCGGGTCTTCGGCGACAACGTGGTCCCGCTGCACCTGACGATGCTCGGCGACGACGGCGAGTCGGTCGTCGGACTGCTCGGCCTGGTCACCCGTCGGGTCTTCGACTACACCGCCGGGCTGCCGGCCCAGGTGCGCGAGCCCGACCCGGAGCACCTGCCGGCGATCGCCGAGTCCCGCAACGAGCTGATCGAGGGGATCATCGCCGAGAGCGAGGACGAGTCCCTCATGGACCGCTACCTCGCCGGCGAGGAGATCGACACACAGGTGCTGGTCGCCGACCTGGAGAAGGCGGTCGCCCGGGGGCACTTCCACCCGGTGGTGCCGGTCTGCGCGGCGACCGGCGTCGGGCTGGACGTACTGCTCGACGGCCTCGTATCGGCGTTCCCGCCGCCGCTGGAGCACGAGTTGCCCGCCGTCACCGGCGTGGACGGCTCCCCCCGGCCGCCGCTGACCTGCGACCCGGACGGCCCGCTCGTCGCCGAGGTGGTCCGCACGACGGTGGACCGGCACGTCGGCCGGGTCTCCCTGGTCCGGGTCTTCTCCGGCACCCTGCGCCCCGACCGGACGATGCACGTCGCCGGCCACGGCCTGGCCGAACGGGGGCACCCCGACCACGACGCGGACGAGCGGGTCGGGCACCTCCACACGCCACTGGGGGCGACCCTGCGCGAGGTGCCGGTCTGCGTGGCCGGCGACATCTGCGCGATCACCAAGTCGGGCAGCGCGGAGACCGGCGACACGATCTCCGCCAAGGACGACCCGCTGCTGGTGGCCCCGTGGGAGATGCCCGAGCCGCTGCTGCCGGTGGCGGTCGCCGCGCGCAGCCGGGCCGACGAGGACACCCTGTCCCGCAACCTGGCCCGGCTGGTCGCCGGGGACCCGACGCTGCGCCTCGAACGCAACCCGGAGACGCACCAGCTCGTCCTGTGGTGCATGGGCGAGGCACACGCCGACGTGGTGCTCGACCGGCTGCGCGGTGGCGGCGTCGAACTGGACACCGAGCCGGTGCGGGTGGCGCTGCGGGAAACCCTCGCCGCCCCGGCCACCGGGCACGGCCGGCACGTCAAGCAGTCCGGCGGCCACGGCCAGTACGCCGTCTGCGACATCGAGGTGGAGCCGCTGCCCCGGGGGACCGGCTTCGAGTTCGTCGACCGGGTGGTCGGCGGGGCGGTGCCGCACAGCTACGTCCCGTCGGTGGAGAAGGGCGTACGGGCCCAGCTGGAGCGCGGCCTGGTCGCCGGGTACCCGGTGGTGGACCTGCGGGTGACCCTCGTCGACGGCAAGGCGCACAGCGTCGACTCCTCCGACGCGGCGTTCCAGACCGCCGGGGCGCTGGCGCTGCGCCACGCCGCCGAGAAGGGCCAGCCGACCCTGCTGGAGCCGGTGGACGAGGTGGCCGTCCGGGTGCCGGACCACACCGTCGGGGCGGTGCTGGGCGACCTCTCCGGCCGGCGAGGCCGGGTGCTCGGCACCGAGCCGGACCCGGACGCCGACGGCCGCACCGTGGTCCGGGCCGAGGTCCCGGCCGTCGAGCTGCTCCGGTACGCGATCGAGCTGCGCGCCCTGACCTCCGGAACCGGCACCTTCCGCCGCCATTTCACCCGCCACGACCCGATGCCCGCCCACCTGTCCGACCAGACCCGCAACGAACACCCCCCCACCCCCTGACCCCACCCCCCACCCCATCCCGCACCCCATCCCGCACACCGCACACCACACCCCGCGATCTTGCAGTTACGGCCCCGGCAAATGACACAAAAGCCTCGTCCCGGGGGCCGCAACTGCAAGATCGACGGGGATGGGTGGGGCACGCGCGGGAGGGCGAGGGTGGGGGGGAGCCGGGGAAGCGGGGGGTCAGGGGCGGACGGAGGGGGTGGGGGGCATGGGCCAGCGGGGGCGGTCGGCGGAACGGAGGGCGGCTGCGCGGAGGGCCGCCAGTTGGCGTTCCACCTCGGCGAAGTGGTCGGCGGCGAGCGGGCCCAGGGCCAGAGCGGCGGCGTTCTCCTCGACCTGGGCGACGGTGCGGCAGCCGGGAATCGGAACCGTTCGGTCGCTGCGCGCCCAGATCCAGCCCAACGCGCCCTGGGCCAGGGTGCGCCCGTCGGCGGTGAGCGCCGCCCGGACCGCGCCGACCCGGCGCAGCCACTCCGGGGCGGGTCGGCCGCTGCGGAACCACTCCAGCCAGTTCGCCGTGGGCCCCCGCACGTCGTCGCGGGGCAGCGTGGAGCCGGCACCGTACTTGCCGGTGAGCAGGCCCATCCCCAGCGGACTGCGGTTGACGCTGGCCAGGTCGTACTTCTCGCAGACGGCGAGCAGCTCGGGGGCGTCACGCAGCACCGACAGGGTGTGCTGCACGGCGGTGGCGTGCCGGGCGCCCTGCCCGAGCCAGGTGGCCCGGTCGACCCGGTCGGTGCTCCACCCGTACGCCCGGACCAGGCCGTCGGCGACGAGGTCCTCGCAGACGCCGAGCAGCGCCTCGGCCCTCGGCACCGGCAGGTCGCCCAGGTGCAGCTGGTACAGGTCGATGCGGTCGGTGTCCAGCCGGCGCAGGGAGTCGACGACCGCCCGGCGCAGGTACTCCGGCGAGGGGTCCTCCCCGGTGGCCTGGCGGGCGTCCTCGTCGAACGTGTAGCCCCACTTCGTGGCGAGCACGGCCTCGTCGCGCCGGCCGGCGAGGGCCCGGCCGAGGACCCGCTCGCTGTGCCCGGCCCCGTACGTGTCGGCGGTGTCGAAGAGGGTGACCCCGAGATCGAGCGCGCGGCGCACCGCACGGACGGACTCGTCGTCGTCGACCGCGCCCCAGCCCAGCGGCTGGACGCCCTCGGCCCAGGGGCCACCGATCGCCCAGCACCCCATGCCGAGGGCGCTGACCTCGATGCCGCTGCGACCCAATGTCCGTGTCGTCACTGCCATCGCCAGATCGTGCCACCCCGGGCCCGGCCGAGGGCAGCGGGTTGACCAAACGGAGGCGAACGACTACACAGGGTCAGCTCGGCCAGGCGCGGGTGAACAGCTCGCGGGTGTCGGTGAGCAACTGCGGCAGGACCTTGGTCCGCCCGATCACCGGCATGAAGTTGGCGTCGCCGCCCCAGCGGGGCACCACGTGCTGGTGCAGGTGCGCGGCGATCCCGGCGCCGGCCACCCCGCCCTGGTTCATGCCCAGGTTGAACCCGTGCGCGTTGCTGACCGCGCGCACCACCCGCATCGCGGTCTGGGTGAACGCCGCCAGCTCGGCGGTCTCCGGCAGCGTCAGGTCGGTGTAGTCGGCCACGTGCCGGTAGGGGCAGACCAGCAGGTGCCCCGGGTTGTAGGGGTAGAGGTTGAGCACCGCGAACACGTGCTCGCCCCGGGCCACCACCAGGCTCTCCTCCGGCGGCAGCCCCGGCGCCCGGCAGAACGGGCAGCCGGCGGGCTTCTCGTACCCACCCTCGGGCCGGTCCCCACCGGAGACGTAGGCCATCCGGTGCGGGGTCCAGAGCCGCTCCAACCCGTCGGCCATGCCGCTGTCCCTGTGCCGTTCCTCCCCTGTCACGCCACCGATCCTACGTTCCCGCCCGGCGCCGCCCCAGCGCCGGAGTGGGGGATCCGCTCGGGGCCGCCTGGGGGTGCGATGGGGCCCCACCGGGGCGAATAGGGGTGTGAAAGTTCTTGACGTAGAGATGACGGTGAATGAAACTTCCATTCCGATCTAAACTGATATTCGTCGATGGGAGTCACCCTGTGAAGACCGCATTCCGCCGGGTCGGCAGAGTTCTTGCCGCCTGCGCGCTCGCCGCCGCCACCACCCTGGTGGGCCTGACCGTGACCACCGGTGCCGCGCAGGCCGACGGCTGCTACAACTGGGGCCGGACGCTCGTCCAGGGCTCGACCGGCGAGGACGTCCGCCAGCTCCAGATCCGGATCGCCGGCTACCCCGGCTACAACTCGCAGATCGGCCTCGACGGCGTGTTCGGCCCGGCGACACGCGCGGCGCTGATCCGCTTCCAGCAGGCGTACGGCCTGTCGGCCGACGGCGCCGCCGGCCCGCAGACCTTCAGCAAGCTGTACGCGCTCCAGGACGACGACTGCACGCCGATCAACTTCACCTACGCCGAACTGAACCGGTGCAACAGCACCTGGGCCGGCGGGGCGGTCGCGGCGAGCACCGCCAGGTTCAACGCGCTCGTCTCGATGTGGAAGCTCCAGGCCATGCGGCACGCCCTCGGGGACGTGTCCATCCAAATCAGCAGCGGCTTCCGCAGCGTCGCCTGCAACAACGCGGTCGGCGGGACGTCCAACAGCCGGCACCTGTACGGCGACGGGGTGGACATGGTCGGTTCGCCGTCGTTCTGCCGGATGGCCCAGCAGGCCCGCTACCACGGCTTCGGGAACATCCTCGGCCCCGGCTACCCGGGCCACAGCGACCACACGCACGTCGGGGCGACCGGGGGCTGGTACGCGTCCAGCTGCGGCATCTGAGTCCACCACACGCCGTCCCGGCCTCCCGCGCCCGAACAGAGGCCGGGACGGCCGGGACGGCCGGCGGCTGGCGGGGACGGGCGGCGAGGGTCGCGCGGCCGGCCGGTCAGAGTTCCTTCAGCCATGCCTGCAACTGCGGCACGGCCGGGTGATCGGTCTTCTGCCCGAGGGCCAGGGCACGCTGCCAGGTGTCGATCGCGGCACCCGGATCACCCGCCGCCTGCCGGGTCCGCCCCAGGTGCCCGAGGATGTCCACCTCGTTGTAGCGGTCGCCGAACCCACGGACCAGGGCCAGCGCCCGGTCGAAGCAGTCGGCCGCCAGGTCGTACCGGCCCAGTTCGTGATGGACGCAGCCGAGACTGTCCCAGGCGCCCGCCTCAGCGTGCCGGTCTCCGACCTCCCGGTTGAGGTCCACCGCGCGTTGACAGTGCAGCAACGCCGCCTCGTGGTCGCCGAGTTGCCCGTACAACCACCCGATGTTGTTCAGCGCCATCGCCTGCCCGGCCCGGTGGTCGACCTCGCGGTACAGCGCCAGCGCCCGCCGGTTGTGCCGCAACGACTCACGTACCCGACCCTGCTGGATCAGCACCCACCCGTGTCCACGGTGGGTGTGCGCCTCGCTCACCCGGTCCCCGAGCTCCCGGTAGAGGGCCGACGCCCGCCGGTAATGGATGCGGGCGTCGTCGAGGCGTCCGGCCTGCGTGTAGGCGTTACCCAGGCGGCGGTGCGCCTGGGCCTGCCGGGGCCGGTCCGCTGAGCGGACCGCGGCGCACAGCGCGACCTGCTGGGTACCGACCCAGTCGCACCAGTGCCCCCGGTAGTCGAAGTACGTCTCCAGCGCCGAGGCCAGCTCGCCGGTCGCCACGTCGAGCCCGGCGTCGAAGGCACGCTCGACCGTCGCCACCAGTGCGCTGTGCTCGACGCCGAACCAGACCAGCGCCCCCTGCCGGTCCGCCGGCTCGACCGGGGTGACCCCCTCCTCCAGGTCGCTCGGCGCCACCTCACGGTTCTCGTCCAGCCGGCGGCAGGCGACGTACGCGCTGTGCAGATAGTGCCCGACGACCCGACGCACGGCCGCCTGGCGGCCGTCGAGCGAGTCCAGGGCACTGGCCAGCTCCACCGAGTAGGCCCGGAGCAGGTCGTGGAAGGTGAAGCGGCCCGGCCGGTGCTCGGTGACCAGATGGGCGTTGGTCAGCTCGGCCAGCAGCGGACGCGCCTCGCGCACCGGCAGCCCGGCCAGGCTAGCCGCCGCAGCCATCCCGAAACCCGCGCCCGGGGCGTGCCCGAGCTGCCGGAACAGTCGCGCCGCCGACTCGCTGAGCAGGTCGTACGACCAGGACAGCACGGCTCGGACGTCGGCACCGGCGTCCCCGCCGTCGAACGCGTCCAGGCTGCCCCGGCTCTCCCGCAACTCGGTGGCGAGCACCTCCAGGGAGAATCCCGGACGGGTCACGGCGCGAGCCGCGACGATGGCCAGAGCCAGCGGCAGCCGGGCGCACCGATCCACGATGTCCCCCACGGCCCCCGGCTCGGCGGCCAGCCGCTCGCTGCCGAGCCGACGGGCCAGCAGCTCGGTGGACTCCGCCACGCTGAGCAGGTCAAGAAGCAGTGGCTGGGCGCCGTCGGCGATCAGCAGCCCGGAGAGCTGGCGGCGACTGGTCACCAGTACGCCGCAGCCGGCCCCGCCGGGCAGCAGCGGACGGACCTGCTCGGCGTCGAGGGCATTGTCCAGGACCACGAGCATCCGTCGGTCGGCCAGCAGTCCGCGGTAGAGCCCGACCCGCGCCCCCAGGGAGTCCGGCAGCCGCTGGGGGGCCACGCCCAGCGCGTCCAGGAACTCCCGCAGAACCTCCGATGCCGCCACCGCGGCCCCGGCCGGGTCGAAGCCCCGCAGGTCGACGTGGAGCTGGCCGTCCGGGAACTCCGCCGCCAGGTCGTGACCCAGCCGGATCGCGAAGCTGGTCTTGCCCACCGCCGCCGGACCGGTCACCACCAGGATCGGGGCCGGCGCGGGGCCGGCCCCGCGCAGCAGCAGCCGCCGGGCCTCGGCGAGTTCGGCGCGGCGGCCGACGAACCACGGTGGGTCGGGCGGCAGCAGGGCCGGAGACGCCAACGCCGCCGCGGCCGGGCCCGACGGGAGCGCCGGCACCGACCGGCGCAGCACCGACAGGTGCAGGTCCTCCAGCTCCGGGGCCTCCAGCCCTCGCTCGCGCAGCAACGCCACCCCGGACCGGCACACCTCGGCCGCCTCGTCCACCCGCCGCTCGGCGTAGAGCGCCAACGCCAGCAGCCGACGCAGCCCCTCGTCGTACGGTTCCTCGACGACCGCAGCGTCGAGGTCGGCGAGTGCCTCCTCCTGCCGTCCCAGCACGAGCAGCGCCTCGGCGTGGCTGCGCCGGGCGGCCCGGCGCAGCGAATACAGCCGGGCCGTCTCCGCCCGGGCGAAGGGACGGTCCGCCACGTCCGCGTACGCCGGCCCACGCCACAGCGCCAGCGCCGCCCCGATCAGCCGCGCCGCCTCCTCGACGTCCCGCCCCCCGGCGGCCAGCAGGGACCGGCCGGTCGCGTACCCGCGCTCGAAGCGTCGCACGTCGACGTGTTCGTCGGGCAGGTCGAGCCGGTAGCCGACCCGCACGCCGGCGCCGACGGTACGCACCACGCCGTCGGGGTCGCCGGCCGACCGCAGGGCCCGGCGCAGGTTTGACAGGTGACTGCGCAGCGTGGCTGCGGCGCCGGGCGAGACCGGCGGATCCCACAGCACATCCACCAAACGATCGGCCGGCACGGCGTTGCCCGCCTCGATGAGCAGCACCGACAGCAGCACCGACAACCGTGGGCCCAGCGGCACCGGCTCCCCGGCGCGCTCGACCCGTAACGGGCCGAGCGCGGCGACCCGCAGTTCCGCCACGACCACACCCTCTCGGCGCACGCCCCCGTGCCGTCGATCATATCGGCGTCCTTCCACGCCGCTTGCACACCGCTTGCACGCCGCTTGCACCGTGTCCGGCCACCGTGGACGACGGAGGCCGCAAGGTGCGCCTCGGTCCGAGAAGGGACGGCGACATGTACAAGGCGATCGAAGCGATGGGCGGCAGGCTGCTCGGCCTGTTCGTCCCCAAGGTGGACGCGGCGGCCGGCTGTGGCAGCTGGCCGTCCTGCTGGCAGTGCATCTCCCGGTGCGGACGGGCGCTGCCCTGCCGGGGGTGCACCGTCGGCGAGGTGGACCAGCCGGGCGAGTGGATCTACTGCGAGGGCTGCTGACCACCGCCGTTCGGGGCCGGCGCGTCGGCCCCGAACGGCGCCACCGGCCGCACCGCGAGAAGGAGGGACATGTCGTACTTCACAATCGGTGTCCGCTGTCTGATCGGCGCCGTGTTCCTGGCCTCCGCCCTGAGCAAGGTGTCGGGGCGGAGGGCGCTGCCCGCCTTCGTCGCCTCGCTACGGGCGCTACGCCTGCTGCCGGCCCGGGCGGTCCGTCCGGTGGCGGTGCTCGTGGTGGTCGCCGAGTTCACCCTGTGCGGGCTGCTCGCCGTACCGCATCCGGCGGGGGCGGCGGCGGGCCTCGCCGGGTCGGCGGGGCTACTGCTGATCTTCGCGGCCGGCATCGGCACGGCCGTCCGACGCGGCACGCGTACCCCCTGCCGGTGCTTCGGCGCCTCCACCGTGCCGCTCAGCAGCCGACACGTGGTCCGCAACGTGCTGCTCGCCGGCCTCGCCGGTCTCGCCGCGCCGGCCGCCGCAATGGGGGCGGCGGGCGGAGCGCCCCCGGGGGGTCTGCTGCTGGCGGCCTCGGCCGGCCTGGTCCTGGCCGTGCTGGTCGTCGCGCTCGACGACCTCGCGGTCCTGTTCACCGCCGTACCCCGGCAACCGGCCGGCAACGCGCCGCGCCGGCACTGACTACAAGGAGACCCTCATGCCGCTACTCGTCACCGCCGTCGTCGTCGTCGGGCTGCTGGGTGCGCTGAACCTGATCCTGACGCTCGGCGTGGTGAAGCGACTGCGCGAGCACAACACGTTGCTGTCCAGCGGGGCCGGGGTGGCCGGCTCCGGTGGCCTGGAGGTCGGCGAGGAGGTAGGCGTCTTCACCGCCGTCGACGTGACCGGGCGACCGCTGGACCGGCGGGCCCTCGCCGAGGACACCTTCGTCGCGTTCGTCTCCCCCAGCTGCGCGTCCTGCGCCGAGAAGCTGCCCGAACTCGTCGCGCACGCCACCGCCGCACCCGGCGGCCGGGACCGGGTGCTGGCGGTCGTGGTGGGCGACCGGGTCGAGGCGGAGGCGTTCGTCGCCGAACTGGCCCCGGTGTCCCGGGTGGTGGTCGAGGCACCGGGCGGCGAGCTCAGCCGGGCCTTCCGAGCGACCAACTATCCGACCATGCTCTGGGTCGCCGCCGACGGGCAGGGGCGGATCGCCCGGGTGAAGAAGCGGTCGGAGGTTCCGGCGTGACCCGGTCCGGCCCGCCCGGGGTCGAAGCCGGCGCACCGGTGGCCGGTCCCGACCCGGCGGAGGTCACGCCGGGCCCCCGCGTCCTGGCCCGGCGGGCCGTTTCGGCGGTCGGGCTGGCCGTCCGGGCGGCGCCGGGACACCTGACGACGTACGTGCTGGTCACCGTGGCCGCCGGCGCGCTGCCGGTGCTGGTGGCCTGGCTGACCAAACTGGTGCTGGACCAGCTCGCCCAGGGCGGCGCACCGGGTGAGCTGGTCCGGCTGGGGCTCGGCCTGGCCGCCGTCGCGCTGGCCACCGGCCTGGTCCCACAGGTGAGCACCTACCTGCGCGGCGAACTGGACCGGGCGGTCGGGTTGCTGGCGCAGGAGCGGCTGTTCATCGCCGTCGACGGCTTCATCGGGCTCGGCCGCTTCGAGGAACCGGCCTTCCTCGACCGGCTCAGGCTCGCCCGGCAGGCCGGGGAGGTCATGCCGAACCAGGTGTCGGCCGGACTGCTCGCCGTCGCCCGCGTCGCCCTGACGGTAGGCGGGTTCCTCACCACCCTGTTCGTGCTCAGCCCGGCGCTGGCGGCGCTGGTTCTGGCCGCCGCCGTGCCGGTCCTGGCCGCGGAGATCGTCCTGGCCCGGCAGCGCGCGAGGATGTCCTGGGAGATCGGGCCGGCCGAGCGTCGGGAGTTCTTCCACAGTCAACTCCTCACGTCTGTGCAGGCGGTCCAGGAGGTGCGGCTGTTCGGGATCGGCGCGTTCCTGCGCGAGCGGATGCTGGCCGACCGCCGCAGCAGCAACGCCGCGAAACGGGCCGTGGACCGTCGGCAGGTCCGCGTCCAGGCCGGACTCGGCGTGCTGGCCGCCGTCGTCTCGGGGGCCGGACTGCTGTGGGCGGTGCAGGCAGCCCGGTCGGGCCGGCTGTCGATCGGCGACGTGACCCTGTTCGTCGCGGCCGTGGCCGGGGTGCAGGCGGCACTGGCCGCGCTGGCCGGGGAGGTCGCCCGGGCGCACCACGCGTTGCTGATGTTCGGGCACTACGTCGCGGTCACCACCGCCGGACCGGACCTGCCGACGCCCGGTGAGCCCCGCCCGCTGCCGGCGCTCCGCCGGGGCATCGAGTTCCACGACGTCTGGTTCCGCTACTCCGATCGGCACCCCTGGGTGCTGCGCGGCGTCGACCTGCACATTCCGTACGGAGAGACGCTCGCGCTGGTCGGGGTGAACGGGGCCGGCAAGTCGACGGTCGTGAAGTTGCTCTGCCGGTTCTACGACCCCACCCGGGGGCGGATCCTCTGGGACGGGGTGGATCTGCGCTCCGTTGATGTCGCCGAGTTGCGCCGACGCATCGGAGCGGTCTTCCAGGACTACATGCACTACGAGATGACGGCGGCGGAGAACATCGGCCTCGGGGACCTCGACGCCCTGGACGACCGGCGGCGGATCCGGACCGCTGCTGTCCGGGCCGACATCGACCAGCAGCTCAACGCGCTCCCCCGCGGGTACGACACCCTGCTGTCCCGGATGTTCCTCACCGAGTCGGGCCAGGACGACCCGGAGACCGGCGTGGCGCTCTCCGGCGGGCAGTGGCAGCGGCTGGCGCTGGCCCGGGCCTTCCTGCGGGACCAGCGTGACCTGATGATCCTTGACGAGCCCTCCGCCGGCCTGGACGCCCGGGCCGAGCACGAGGTCCACACCTCGCTGCGGCGGCACCGCGAAGGCCGCACCAGCGTGCTGATCTCCCATCGGCTCGGCGCGCTGCGCGACGCCGACCGGATCGTGGTGCTCCGCGACGGCAGGATCAGCGAGCAGGGCGACCACCGGTCGCTGGTCGCGGCCGACGGGGAGTACGCGCGGATGTTCGCGCTCCAGGCGTCGGGCTACCAGGACCGGCCCGAGGGACTACCCACCCCGGCGGGGCTGTCGTGACCGGCCGGCCGCTCTGGTTCGTCGCGTGCGCCGCCGTCGTCCTCGGCCTGGGCCTGGCGCTGTTCGTTCGGGCGGTGTTGAGCCGCCGCCTGGTCAGCGTGACCGTGCACGGGGTCAGCATGGAGCCGACCTACCGGCAGGGCGACCAGGTGCTGGTCCGGCGCCGGCCGGCCGGGGCGGGCGAGGTGGTCGTGGTGGAACAACCGGACGCCGACGGCCGGTGGCGCAGCCCGGAGATGTCGGCCCGGCCGGGCGACCTGACCCGGCGCCGATGGTTGATCAAACGGGTCGCCGCCGCCCCGGGCGACGAGGTCCCGCGTGACCGGGTGCCCGCCCTGGCCGACACCGCCGAGGACCGGGTACCCGCCGGCCACCTGGTCCTGCTCGGCGACAATCCCCGGGCAAGCCTGGACTCTCGCTCGGTCGGCTACTTCCCCGCGGCCCGGGTGCTGGGCACGGTGGTCGGGCACCCCCGACGGTGACGGGCGCGGACGTGCCGCCGCTGCCGGCCGGATGACGGTGGCCGGCAGCGGCGGCACTCAGGCTTCGACGGCGGCAGAGGGGCCGGTGTTGCTGCGGGAGGTGACCACGTCGAGCACGTGGGCCACCGCGTCGGCGACCGGCACCCCGTTGCGCTGCGAGCCGTCCCGGTAGCGGAAAGACACGGTCCCGGCGGCCACGTCGTCGTCGCCGGCGATCACCATGAACGGGATCTTCTGCTGCTGGGCGGTGCGGATCTTCTTCTGCATCCGGTCGTCGCCCGCGTCCACCTGGGCCCGGATGCCCTCGGCGCGCAGCGCCGCGACGAACCCGTGCAGGTAGTCGGTGTGGTCCTCACGGATCGGGATGCCCACCACCTGCACCGGGGCCAGCCAGGCCGGGAACGCCCCCGCGTAGTGCTCGGTGAGCACCCCGAAGAACCGCTCGATCGAGCCGAACAACGCCCGGTGGATCATCACCGGCTGCTTGCGGGTGCCGTCGGCCGCCTGGTACTCCAGCCCGAACCGGGCCGGCTGGTTGAAGTCGACCTGGATCGTCGACATCTGCCAGGTCCGGCCGATCGCGTCCCGGGCCTGCACCGAGATCTTCGGGCCGTAGAAGGCCGCGCCGCCCGGGTCGGGCACCAGGTCCAGCCCGGACGCCTCGGCGGCGGTGCGCAACGCCTCCGTCGCCTCCGCCCAGTCGGCGTCGTCGCCGATGAACTTCGGCGAGTCGTCCCGGGTGGACAGCTCCAGGTAGAAGTCGTCCAGGCCGTAGTCGCGCAGCAGGTCCAGCACGAAGGTGAGCAGGGTCGACAGCTCGCCGGGCATCTGCTCCCGGGTGCAGTAGATGTGCGAGTCGTCCTGGGTGAGCCCGCGCACCCGGGTCAGGCCGTGCACCACGCCGGACTTCTCGTACCGGTACACCGTGCCGAACTCGAACAGCCGCAGCGGCAGCTCCCGGTAGGACCGCCCGCGCGACCTGAAGATCAGGTTGTGCATCGGGCAGTTCATCGCCTTGAGGTAGTAGTCCGCGCCCTCGAGCTGCATCGGCGGGAACATGGTGTCGGCGTAGTAGGGCAGGTGGCCGGAGGTCTCGAAGAGCTGTGCCTTCGTGATGTGCGGGGTGTTGACGAACTCGTACCCCGCCGCCTCGTGCCGGCGGCGCGAGTAGTTCTCCATCTCCCGGCGGATGATGCCGCCCTTGGGGTGGAAGACCGCCAGGCCGGAGCCGATCTCGTCGGGGAAGCTGAACAGGTCCAGGTCCGCGCCGAGCTTGCGGTGGTCGCGCCGGGCCGCCTCCTCCAGCAGCTTCAGGTACGCCTTGAGCTCGTCCCGGGTCGGCCACGCGGTGCCGTACACCCGCTGGAGCTGCGGGTTCTTCTCGCTGCCCCGCCAGTACGCGGCGGCCGAGCGCATCAGCTTGAACGCCCCGATCAGCCGGGTGTTCGGCAGGTGCGGGCCCCGGCACAGGTCCGACCAGCAGACCTTGTCCTCCTTGGCGGCGAGGTTGTCGTAGATGGTCAGCTCGCCGCCGCCCACCTCCATCACCTCGGACGAGTCCAGCCCCTCGCCCTTCACGTCGATCAGCTCCAGCTTGAACGGCTCGGCGGCCAGCTCGGCCTTCGCCTCGTCCAGGCTGTCGAAGCGCCGCCGCCGGAACCGCTGACCGGACTTGACGATCTCCTGCATCCGCTTCTCGAGCTTGGCCAGGTCGTCGGGCTGGAACGGCTTGTCCACGGCGAAGTCGTAGTAGAAGCCGTTCTCGATCGGCGGGCCGATGCCGAGCTTCGCCTCCGGGAACACGTCCTGCACGGCCTGCGCGAGCACGTGCGCGGTCGAGTGGCGCAGCACGTTCAGCCCGTCCGGGGTGTCGAGGCCGACCGGCTCGACGGTGACGTCCTCGGCCGGCGTCCAGTCCAGGTCGCGGAGCTGGCCCTGCGGGTCGCGGACCACGACGACCGCCTTGGGGCCGCTGGCCGGCAGGCCGGCCGCGGCCACCGCGTCGGCCGCCGTCGTCCCGGCGGCGACGACGACGGGGTCGGCCACGACGGGGGTACGGGGTGCGGACACGGTGACTCCTTCAGCTGACGACGAACGCGGCCGAGCGACCGCCCCCGCTGATGCTAGCGGGCAGCATGGGACCCCTTCTTGTCGCGTTCGGTGAAGGTGACGCTCCGTCCCGACGCCTTCCTCCCGGTCCGTCGGCGGCCACCGCGCCGGCCCGGACACGAGGTGTGGGCGTTCCGCCGCCGGGCCGGGCGGGTGGGCGTCCCGCGACCGGGCCGGGCTGGGTGGTCAGCCCGCCCAGTCGGGCTGCGGCTCGCGGGCGGCGAGCCAGTCGGCGGGCACCCCGCCCGGCGAGCCGACGCCGGTGTGGGCGGCCACCACCGCGCCGGCGATCGCCGCCGTGGTGTCCACGTCCCCGCCCGCTTCGACGCACGCCCGGACCGCGGCCGGGTAGTCGTCGAGGCGCGTGGCGGCGACCCAGAGCGTGAACGGGACGGTGTCCTGCGCCGTCACCCGGGAGCCGTTGCCGAGCGCGTCGGCGGCGACGGCCACCGGCCGGTCCAGCAGGCCGGCGGCCCGGCGTACCCCCTGGTGCACCTGGCTGCCCGGGTCGAGGGCGGCGGCGACCGCGGCGAGCAGCCGCGACGGCGGGGGGCGGTCCCCGTCGAGGCGGGCCCGCGCGGCTAGGGCGGCGGCCACCGCCACCGCCACCGCGCCGGCGATCCCCTCCGGGTGGGCGTGGGTGACCTCGGCGGACGCCCGGGCCTGGGCGGCGGCCCGCCGGGTCGAGTCGGCGAACCACGCCCCGAGCGGCCCGACCCGCATCGCCGCGCCGTTGCCGCACGAGCCCTGCCCGTCGAAGGCGGAGGCCGCGGCGACGGGCCACGGCGTGCCGGTGCGGATCAGGCGCAGGATGGTCACCGCCCCGGGGCCGTAACCGCGGTACGGCTCGCACCGGTGCGCGAACGCCAGCGCCAGCCGGTCCCGGTCGACCTCCCCGGCGCCGGCCAGCTCGGCCACCACGGAGCACGCCATCTCGGTGTCGTCGGTCCACTGCCAGGGCGGCGCGGGGAGCCGGCCGGCGGCGAGGTCCCCGGGCCGGTGCCCCGGCACGAAGAACTGGGAGCCGAGGGCGTCGCCGACGGAGAGCCCGGCGAGGCTGTCCCGGGCGAGCGCCAGGCGGGTGTCCGCGAAGAGCGTGAAGGACATGGTCGTACCAGCTTGCCCGGTCCGCGGGTGCGCCGCAACGCGCCAGCTTGCCCTGCCGAGTACGGTGCTGACGTGGCCACGGTGCTCCTGGTCGAAGACGACCACGTCGTACGCGGCGCGATGCTGCGGTCCCTCGCCGACCGGGGACACGCTGTGCACGCCGTCGGCACGGCGCTGGACGCGCTGCGCCGGGTGGCCGCGGAGACCCCCGACCTGGTGGTGCTCGACCTCGGCCTGCCGGACCTGGACGGCTCGGACGCGCTGCGGATGCTGCGCGGCATCACCGACGTGCCGATCATCATCGCCACCGCCCGCGACGACGAGCAGTCGGTGGTGCGCCTGCTGCGGGCGGGCGCGGACGACTACATGGTCAAGCCGTTCACCGGCGCGCACCTGGACGCCCGGATCACCACGGTGCTGCGCCGGGCCGGCCGGGCAAGCCGGACGGTGCAGCCGGCCGTGCACACCGTCGGCGGCCTGCGGGTGGACGTCGGCGAGCGCAGCGCCCAGCTCGACGGGACGGCGCTCGCGCTGACCCGCAAGGAATTCGACCTGCTGGCGTATCTCGCCGCCCGACCGGGGCGGGTGGTCTCCCGCCGGGAACTCTTGGAGGAGGTATGGCGCCAGCCATCGGTCGGCGAGGACCAGACCATCGACGTTCACCTGTACTGGCTGCGTCGCAAAATGGGCGAGTCCGCGGCGAAGCCGCGCTACCTGCGCACCGTGCGGGGGGTCGGCTTCCGGTTGGTGGCCCCGGACTGAGGGTCGCGCTGGCCTGGCTGACGGCCGGCATGTGCGCGCTCGTCGCGCTGGCGTTCCTGATCCCCCTCGGCATCAGCCTGGGCGAGCAGACCCGTCAGGAGGCCCTCGCCGACGCCGCCCGGCGCGGCGCGCTGGTCACCGGCGCGCTCGCGGTCAGCACCGAGCCGGCGGCGGTGCGGCGCGCGGTGGAGGCCAGCGGCACGGACCTGACGACCCGGCCGGTCGTGCACGGGCTGGGCGGCGCCGCGCCGGCCGGCCGGGCCGACACGGCGGCGCTGGCCAGGGCCACCACGGACCGACGCTCGGTGATCGTCGACGTGCCCGGCGGGGCGCTCCGGCTGGATCCGGTGGTGCTCGGCGACACGGTGGTCGTGGTCGAGGTGTTCGTGCCGGACTCCGCGCTCGATGAGGGCTCCGGGGGCCGCTGGCTGCTGCTGACGGCGGTGGCGGTGGCCCTGGTGGGGGCCGCCGTGCTGGTGGTGGACCGGGTCGCCGCCCGCGCGGTCGACTCGACCCGGGGGCTGGTGAAGGCCGCTCTCGCGGTGGGCGACGGCGACCTCGGGGTGCACGTCGAGCCGAGCGGCCCGCGCGAGCTGGCCGAGGCCGGCTACGCGTTCAACCGGATGGCGGACCGGATGGCGGCGGCGCGTACCGACGAGCGGGAACTGGTGGCGGACCTGTCGCACCGGCTGCGCACGCCCCTGACGGTGCTGCGGCTGGACGCCGAAGGGCTGGACTCCGACGACACCAGCGTGGGCTCGTTCACGGAGGCGGAGCTGGACCGGCGACGCACCATCCGGCGGATCCGGCAGGCCATCGTGACCCTCGAGGGCGAGATCGACATGCTGATCAAGACGACCCGCAAGACGGTCGCCCACGAGGCCGGCCCGGCGATGTGCGACGTCAGCGAGGTGGTCCGGGACCGGATGGTGTTCTGGTCGGCCCTCGCGGGGGACCAGAACCGGCCGCACCGGGTCAGCGGGGCGCAGCTGCGCATCCCGGCGCCCGTGCCCCGGGCCGAGCTGGCCGCCGCCCTCGACGCGGTGATCGGCAACGTGTTCCGCTACACCCCGCAGGGCACCGCGTTCGAGCTCGCGGTCTCCCGCCGGGACGGATACGTGGCGATCCGCATCGACGACGCCGGCCCGGGCATCGCCGACCCGGACCGGGCGCTGCGGCGGGGAACCAGCGACCAGGGCTCCACGGGGCTCGGCCTGGACATCGCCAAGCGGGTGGCCTTGCAGGCCAACGGGTCGGTGAGCATCGACCGGGCCCGGCTCGGCGGGGCCAGCGTGGTGATGCTGCTGGCCGACCCGGAGGCCACCCCACGGCAGGTCAGCCGCTTCGGCCTGGTCGGTCGGATGGCCCGGGAGGCGCGGGAGCAGAAGGGCGGGGGCCGCCGCTGGCCCCGGCAGCGCCCCACGGATGGCTGACCGCCCCGCCGCCTGTGGGCAGACACAAGTCTTTCTTAGATTCGGATTAACGGCGCCGGCGGGCCGGGCGCGACCTGACAGGATCGGGGGGCGAACCCACCAGTTCCACCGGCCGCCCCCGGATCCACCCACCTGGCCGGTGGAGTCCGTGCACGCGGCGGGAGTCCGGTCCCCCCACAACCGGCTCCCGCCGCGCGCGCTGGCCCCGCGACCCGGGCGCCGACCGGCCGTCGGCGGCCCGGCGGGTCAGCGGGTCGCCGCGGCCAGGTAGCCGTCGATCTCGGCGGTGAGCCGCGACTTCTCCCCCGGTTCGAGGAACGCGGCGGTAACCGCGTCGGTGGCCAGCGCGGCCACTCCCTCGGGGCCGAGCCCGAGCAGCCGGGCGGCCACCGCGTACTCGTCGTCGAGGGTGGTGCCGAACATCGGCGGGTCGTCGGAGTTGATGGTGACCAGCACACCCGCCTCGACGAGTCGGGGCAGCGGGTGCTCGTCGAGGGAGGCGACCGCCCGGGTGCGCAGGTTGGAGGTCGGGCAGACCTCCAGGGCGATCCGCCGCTCCGCGAGGTGGGCGAGCAGCTTCGGGTCCTGGGCGGCGGAGATGCCGTGGCCGATCCGCTCCGCGCCGAGGTCGCGCAGCGCGTCCCAGACGGTCTGCGGGCCGGTGGTCTCCCCGGCGTGCGGCGCCGAGTGCAGCCCGGCCGCCCGGGCCCGGTCGAAGTACGGCTTGAACTGCGGTCGGGGCACCCCGATCTCGGGGCCACCCAGGCCGAAGCTGATCAACCCGTCGGGGCGTTCCTCCAGGCAGATCCGCAGGGTCTCCTCGGCGGCCGGCAGCCCCGCCTCGCCCGGGATGTCGAAGCACCAGCGCAGCGCGATGCCGAAGTCGGCCTCGGCCCGCTTCCGGGCGTCCTCGATCGCCTCGCAGAACGCGGGCGCGGGGATGCCCCGCCGCACGTGCGAGTACGGGGTGACGGTCAGCTCGGCGTACCGGACCTGCTGGCGGGCCAGCTCGCGGGCGACCTCGTGGGTGAGGGTCCAGACGTCCTCGGGGTCCCGGATCAGGTCCACGACGCTGAGGTAGACCTCGATGAAGTGGGCGAAGTCCCGGAAGGCGAAGTAGTCGGCGAGGGCGTCCGGGTCCGCCGGCACCGGGCTGCGTCCGGCGTGCCGGGCGGCCAGCTCGGCCACGATCCGCGGCGACGCCGAGCCGACGTGGTGCACGTGCAGCTCCACCTTGGGCAGTCCGGCGATGAAGGTGGACAGATCAATCACAATTTCTCCCTTGCGCTGGCGTCGGTCCGGGCGACGACGAAGAGCCGGCGGAAGGGGAAGTACACCAGATTCCGCCGGGCCGGGTAGGCCGCCGCAAGGCGCGCCCGCAGCTCGGCGCGGAAGTCGGCCCACCCCGCGTCGTCGAGCGCCGCCCGGACCGGGCGCAGCGCGGTGCCTTCCATCCAGGTCAGCACCGGGTGCTCGGCGTGCGTCGGCGCCGGGAGCTGATGCACGTACGTGGTCTCCCAGGCGTCGACCGCGCAGCCGGCGTCGGTCAGCAGCCTGGCGTAGCCGACCGGCTCGTCGACCGGGGCCTCGCGCAGCAGCGGGGTCAGCTCGGCGGCCCACGGCCCCGCCCCGGCCACCTCCCGCAGCGCCCGGTGCGACGGGGCCTCGAAGTTTCCCGGCACCTGCACGGCGAGCCAGGCCCCGGCGGGCAGCTCGCCCGCCCAGCGGGTCAGCAGCTCCCGGTGCCCGGGCACCCACTGGAGCACGGCGTTACTGACCAGCACGTCGACGTCCGGGCCGGGCCGCCAGTCGCGCACGTCGCCGACCGCGAAGTCGACCGGCGCGCCCAGGGCGGCGGCCCGGTCGATCATCTCCGGCGACGAGTCGAGGCCGGTGATCCGGGCATCCGGCCAGCGGGCGGACAGGGTGGCGGTGAGCGTGCCGGGACCGCAGCCGAGGTCGACGACGGCCCGGGGCCGCCCGGCCGGGACCCGGGCGACCAGGTCGTGGAAGGGCCGCCCCCGCTCGTCGTCGTAGCGCAGGTACGTCGCCGGGTCCCACATCGCCGCCTCCCAAACCGTACGTTCGTCTTGTTGAACCGTACGGCCCGCCGCACGACCGGGCAAGCCGATCACTAGGCTCGGGGCATGCAGCAGCGCGCCCGCCCCCGGCTCGGGCGGTCCGTCGGCGTGGTCGGCCTCGGCACCCGGCAGCTCGGCGCGGACTGGGGTCGGGTCGACGAGGCTGGCCGGGACGGGCCGCACCCTGGCCCAGTTCGCGCTGCGCGGGTTGGCCGCCCGGGGCCGACGGTGCTCGCCCACCTCGGCGACGACGCGCATGCTGGACGGGCCCGTGCGGCCGGCGAAGGAGGAACGCGATGAAGGGGTGGCTTCCGCTCACCCTCGGCCTGCTCGGCATGGTCGTGGGCGCCGTCTGGACGGTGCAGGGCCTCGGCTACGTCGGCGGCAGCGTCATGACCGACCAGCGGATCTGGGCGCTGCTCGGCCCGCTGCTGGTCCTGATCGGACTCGTGACGATCTGGCTCGGCCTGCGCAGCCGCCGCCGGCCCTGACCGCGCCCCTCAACGAGGGCAGGTGTCCGGGGCAACGGAAAACCCCGCATCCCGGACAGGACGCGGGGTTTCGCTGTGATCCGGGGGGATCACCCGGCCTCGGCCGGCACGCCGGCCACGGCTGCTCAGATCGGGCGGACCTGCTCAGCCTGCGGGCCCTTCTGACCCTGGGCGATCTCGAACTCCACCCGCTGGTTCTCCTCCAGCGAACGGTAGCCGCTGGACTGGATGGCCGAGAAGTGGACGAACACGTCAGCACCCCCGCCGTCGACGGTGATGAAGCCGAAGCCCTTGTCTGCGTTGAACCACTTCACGGTTCCCTGCGCCATGTGAATCTCCTTCTAAAACTGGCGGCCGAGCACGCCGTGCGGCCGTTTGGCCGTTTTCGAGCAGCGGCGCCTGAGGCGGCCCCCTGTGCAGGAGACTTCTCTCAACCCACGCCATCTCGCAACAGCGTGGGACAGCAAACCACGTAGCGAAAACTTTGCACAGCGTACCCGACGAGATCCTCCGAGAGGTGGCCCGAGGGACGCCCGAATTCCGGCCCGGACGGGTCGCGCCCCCGAGCGAAAGGGCCCTTTCCCGCGTACCGGAAAGGGCCCTTTCGCATGGTGCCTACGGGTCAGTCGGGCCAGCGGCCGGTCAGCCGGCGCACGCCGGCCGCCCCGCCCCGGTCCACAGCGGCCCGGACCACCGCGAAGATCGCGCCCTGGAGGGCGGCGGCGGCCAGGATCTCGCCCCAGCCACGGTCCTCGTCGGTGGCGCTCGGGGCCTCGCCGTCGCCCGCGGTCGCCTTCCAGACCTGCCGGAAGATCGCGCCCGCGACCGTGCCGGCGGCCACGCCGAGCAGCACCCCGACCGGCTTGTACGCGGCCTTGCCGATGCCTCTGCTCACCTGCGCCTCCCCCGAACCATCAACAACACGATCATCGTAGCCACCGCACCGGCGGCGACGGCCGCCCACGGCACCGGGCCGCGCAGCCCCGCACCGGCGGTGGACGCCCCCTCCCGGGCCACTCCGGCGCCCTGCGCGGCCTGCTCCCGCACCCGGGCCACCGTCTGCGCGGCCTGCTCCCGCATCCGGCCCTTCGCCTGCTCGGCGGAGGACCTCAGGCGGGCCTTGACGTCGGCCTTGGCGGCCAGCGCCTCCATCGTCTCGCCCAGCTCCACCCTGGTCCGCCGGATCTCCTCGCGGAGCGCCTCGGTGTCGCCGGTCCCGTTGCCCGTCATGCCCGTCCCCTGTCCCGCACCGCGGCGGTGACGGTGTCCACATCCGCCCGGACGCTGCGTACCGTCGCCGCCGGAACCGGCGGAACCGCCTGGCTGACCTGCTTCTTGCCGACCAGGGCGAGGATCCCGGCCAGCAGGAAGAGCACCACCGCCACGATCAGCGCGCCCAGCCACGCGGGCATGACCAGCGCCAGCAGCAGGATCACGGCGGCGACCAGTGCGCCGAGCCCGTAGAGCGCCAGGGCCCCGCCGCCGCCGAACAGGCCGATCCCGATGCCGGCGTGCTTGCCCTTCTGCGTCAGTTCCGCCCGGGCCAGCGCGAGCTCGTCCCGGACGAGGCGCGAGACCTGCTCCGTGGCGCGCTGCACCAGTTCCGCGGTGGACGGCTCGCTCCCGGTCCGAGACGTGCGGTGATTCGCGACGTCAGCCATGCTGTCCTCCTTTCATCATCACCGCGCTGTATGCCCGGAGCCGCCGCCCGTCAATCCTGCGCGGTGCAGCCAGTAACACCGACCACCCCGCGCACCAGTCCCCAAAACCCGCCCCCACAAACCCAACCCGGCGCACGCCCGGCCCACGGTGATCAAGCGGCTTGCGCGGGGATCTGCGGTCCGGCCGACCAGACCTCTTGATCACCGCGTTCAGCGGGTGGGGGTCGGGGCGGGGGTTTCGTCGGGGCCGACGAAGGCTTCGCTGCGGGCCGCGCCGTCGTCGCTCCCACCGAAGACCCGGGCGTCGTCGGGGGCGTCGGTGTCGGCCGATCGGCGGACCGGGCGCCGGGGCTGCACCGACTGCCAGGGCAGGGTGCCGGCGGAGTCGCCGACCTCGGTGCGCATCCGGGGCAGGGCGGTCGGGCGGTGGTCGCGGACCCAGCCGACCAGGTGCTCGCGCACCAGGCAGCGCAGGTCCCACAGGCTGCCGGCGTCCGCCGCGCTGACCAGGGCGCGGACCTTGACCAGGCCGCCGGTGGCGTCGGTCACCTGGAGTACGCACACCCGGCCGTCCCACAGGTCGCTGCTCTCCGCCAGCCGGCGCAGCTCCTCGCGCATCGCCTGCACGTTGACCGACCAGTCGACGTCGAACTCGGCGGTGCCCAGCACCGCCGCCTCGGTCCGGGTCCAGTTCTGGAAGGGCTTGCTGGTGAAGTACGAGGTGGGCAGGATCAGCCGGCGGTCGTCCCAGATCTGCACGACCACGTAGCTGAGGGTCAGCTCCTCGATCCGGCCCCACTCCCCCTCGACCACCACCACGTCGTCCAGGCGCACCGCGTCGCTGAAGGCGAGCTGGAGCCCGGCGAAGACGTTGCTGAGCAGACTCTGCGCGGCCAACGCGGCGACCACGCCGGCCACGCCGGCGGAGGTCAGCACGCCGGCCCCGACGCCCCGGACGCTGGGGAAGGTCATCAGCATCACGCCGATGGTCAGAATCACGATCACCGCAATGGTCAGCCGGCGCAGCATCACCACCTGGGTACGCACCCGGCGGGCGTGCCGGTTGTTCGGGACGTCGACCCGGAACCGGGCCAGCGCCACGTCCTCGACCGCCACCAGCAGCGAGGCGACCAGCCAGGCCGCGGCGGCGATGACGGCGAGCACCAGCATGTGCAGCACCACCTGCCGCCACTGCGCGCCGACGGCGTAGCCGGTGGAGAACCGGACGGCGAACTGCACGGCGAGGACGGTCGCGGCGACCTGGAGCGAGCGGTGCGTGTGGTCGGTCAGCTCGGTCATCAGCAGCGAACGCCGGCCGAATCGCCGGGTCGCGCGGTGCACCACCTCGACCAGGAAAAGGGCGATCGCCGCCGCGGCCAGCGCGGCGACGACCGTCGTGAGGTAGCTCTGCACAGGTATCTCTCTCCCTCCAGCGGGCACCCTGGATCCGGGCAAAGGCCCAATGGTGCCCGCTGTTTCCCGATCCGACCAGGTCAGACCTTGCGGTACCGGGACTGGAGGAAGCAGTACACGCCGAAGCAGGCGATCCCGAGGGCGACCAGGACCAGCAGCACGGGGCCGTAGGACTGGTCGCGCAGCGTGCGCAGCGCGGCGTCGAGGCCGCGAGCCTTCTCCGGGTCGTAGTTGACGGCGGCCACCACGACCAGCAGGCCGGCGATGCCGTACGCGACGCCCTTGGCGATGTAGCCGGCCATGCCGAGCCGACGGGCCAGGGTCCGGGTGTGTGCGTTCATCTCACCGGTCTTGAGGTGCTTCTCGAACTTCTTCTTCCACCCGTAGATCACCAGGCCGATGCCGATGGCGGCGAGCACCACGCCGGCCAGTCCGACCAGCCAGCGGCCGCCGGAGGAGGTCATCAGCTTGCCGGTCAGCGCCTCGGACTGGTCGGCGTTGCTGGCGCCGGCGTTGGAGAAGACCTTCCAGGCGGTCCAGGCGAAGTAGAGGTAGACCAGGGTGCGGGCGGCCGAGGCGATCCGCTCGAAGAGCCGCTCCTTGTCCCGCTCGGCGCGGTGGCCGACGGCCGCCTCCAGGGCCTGCCAGATCGCCATGGCGAGCATGCCGACGGCGATCGCGACGCAGAGGAACTTGCCCATCGGCTTCTCGGCCAGGGAGCCCAGCGCACCGGACTGGTCACCGCTCTTGCCGCCCGAGCTGCCGAAGGCAATCTGCAGGGCGAGCCAGGCGATCAGCAGGTGCACGACGCCGTAGCCGATGAAACCGGCCCGGGCGAGTAGTTCGAGCCACCGGCTGTTCGCGGCCTGCGAGGCGGTGGCTTCAGCGTTCCGGGTGAGTGACATGGCGCCACAATCTCCGATTGCGGAGATCCCCAAACGTCAGCCACCGCCGCCGCGGCGCTGCTAGCTGCCGGGATTACGCGAGACCCGGATCTTGACCTCCTGGTCGGTGACGCTGTCCAGGGTGACGGCGAAGCCGCCGACCTCGGTGGCCTGCTGGCCGACGGTCAGCGACAGCTGTTCACCGGCGACCTCGACGGTCACCTGGTCGCCCTGGGCGCCGACCAGTTTGGCCTCGACGCCGAGGATGGTGGCGCTGGCCTCGACGCCACGGTCGAAGGTGACCGTGCAGGCGTCCAGGCCGCAGTCGGTGGAGGCGCCCTCGCTGCTGCAGCCGGCGAGCAGGGCGACACCGAGTGCCAGGCCGGCCAGCAGGCCGACGGCCCGGCGGGCGGGGGTGGACGGGGGGGTACCGGGTCGGTTCGTCACCCGATCAAGGGTACGAGATCCGCGCGAACGCCGTCCGGCACGCGATCGCCCCTGCTCAACGCCTTCACACCCCGGTTGCCGGCCGAGAGGTGGACCCGGTTGCCGGCCGAACTGGACCAGCTGGCCGGGGCCCGGGGCACAATGGCCGGGTGAGCTTCCTGGTCGAGGACAACCCCGCCCGCCGTCGCTTCGAGATCCTGGTCGACGACGCGCTGGCCGGGTTCACCGCGTACCTGCCCCGGGGCGAGGTGCTGGTCTTCACCCACACCGAGGTCGACCCCGGGTTCCAGAACATGGGGGTCGGATCCGCGCTGATGCGGGCCACCCTGGACCAGGTCCGCGAGCGCGGCGGCCGGGTGGTGCCCAGGTGCCCGTTCATGGCCGCGTTCATCGAGCGCCACCCGGAGTACGCGGACCTGGTCGACTCCGCCTGAACCGGCGGGCACGCCCGACCGCCCCGCGGGCCGTCGGGCGACGGGCCGTGGGGCGGTGGGCCGTGGAGCGCGGGGCCGTCAGCCGGCGATGGGCTTCCCGAGGCCGGCCAGCGGCGCGGCGAGGGTGCCGGCGAGCAGCTCGGCGGCGGCCCGGGCGGCGGCCCGGGTGGCACCGTGGGTGGCCACGTGCACCACCCCGGCGACCAGCGCGGGCACGCCCAGTTCGACCACCACCGCGTCGGGCCGGGCGGCGATGGCCCGACCCACGGCGGCGCGCATCCACTCGTGCCGGTGCAGGTCACGCACGACCAGCACGAGCGGCCGGCCGGCCGCCCCGGCGGTCGGGTCGGCGGGCAGGTCGGCCTCGCCGAGGCGTACCGAGGTGGTGCCGGTGAGCAGGCCGGCGAGGGGGGCGGCGACCCCCCACGGGGTCTCCTGGCCGATCGCGATGTTGCGCGGCGGCTCGAACTCGACCACGTGCGGGGCGGCGACCAGGGGCAGCGCCGCCTCGGCGCCGGTGCGCGCGGTCACCCGGACCGCCCGGCGGGCGGCGGCCAGCCCGACCACAGAGCCGCCGACCGCGACGCCGGAGTGGACCGGATCGGCGGCCCGGGCCGCCGTCGTCCAGCTCGCCAGCTGGCCGACCCGCTGGGCCGCCTCGGCCAGCCGCTCCTCGGGCAGCTCGCCGGACACGACGGCGGCGACGATGGCGTCGCGCAGCTCGCGGGCGGAGTCCTCGTCGGCCCGCTCCCCGCCGACGCAGATCGCGTCCGCGCCGGCGGCAAGGGCGCGCACGGCCGCCCCGGCGAAGCCGTACCGGTCGGCGACCGCGCGCATCTCCACCGCGTCGGTGACCACCACACCGGTGAAACCGAGCTCGTCGCGGAGCAGGCCGCCGAGGATGCGCGGGCTGAGCGTGGCCGGCAGTTCCGGGTCCAGCGCCGGGACGAGCAGGTGGCCGGTCATCACCGCCCGCACCCCGGCCGCCACGGCGGCCCGGAACGGGACCAGCTCCGCGGCGTCGAGCTGTTGCCGGGTGCCGCCGATGCGTGGCAGGTCTTGGTGCGAGTCGACGCGGGTGTCGCCGTGGCCGGGGAAGTGCTTGGCGCAGGCCGCCACCCCGCTGGACTGCAACCCCCGGATCCAGGCGGAGGTGTGCCGGGCGACCAGGGCCGGGTCGGCCCCGAAGGCACGGACCCCGATGACCGGGTTGGCCGGGTTGGAGTTGACGTCGGCGTCCGGGGCGTAGTTGAGGGTGACACCGACCGAGGCCAGCTCGCGGCCGAGGTCGCGGGCCACCTCGTGGGTCAGCTCCGGGTCGTCGACCGCGCCGAGGGCGAAGTTGCCGGGGCGGGAGCTGCCCCGTCCGGACTCGATCCGGGTGACGTCGCCGGCCTCCTCGTCGATGCCGACCACCACATCGGGCCGCTCCGCGCGCAGATTCGCGGTGAGCTCGGCGACTTGGTCGAGGTCGACGATGTTGCGGGCGAAGAGGACCACCGAGCCGAGCCCTTCGCCGAGCCACCGGCAGACCCAGGGCGGTGGGGTGGTGCCGACGAATCCCGGTTGCAGGACAGCGGCCGCCAGGCTCGCCAGTCTTCCCGTCGGTGTGCTGCTCATGCGGCTGCGGTACCCCCGTCATTCCCGTTTCGGACCCGGCCGCGGGCTGCGGCGGTGCTTGCCATGGTCACACCGGGCACCACTAATAGTCAATAAACCTTACTGTTAATCCGTGGCGCGGCGCCGCCCTGCGTGGGAGAGTTCCCACATGCCACTGCCGCCCCTCGCCGACGCGACCAGCGCGGCCGACGTACCCGGTGTTCGGCTGCTCGGCCTGATCGTCGGCGGCCTGCTCCTGCTCGCCGCCATCCGGGCGATGTTCCGCCGGCGCTGACCCCGGCGGGCCGCCGCCGACCCGGGACGCGGGCGGGCCGGCGCGCTCCCGCCGCGGGGTTTCGCCGCTGATCGCGTCGGGTACCTCCGGCCCTCGATGAAACTGTCAACGCACTCGATGACGCTGCGCCGCGCGGCGCGCAGCCTGTTCGGTTGGACCGCCCTGCGGCCCAACCAGCTCGCCGCCATGCGCGCGGTGATGAAGCGACGCGACGCCCTGGTGGTGCTGCCCACCGGTGCCGGCAAGTCGGCGATCTACCAGATCCCGGCCAGTCTGATCCCCGGCCCGACCGTGGTGATATCCCCGCTGCTCGCCCTCCAGCAGGACCAGATCGCGGCGCTCAACGAGCGGCAACGCCCGGAGTTGCGGGCGGTGCGGATCAGCTCCGACGAGACCGCCGCCCAGCAGGCGGAGGCGATCGCCGAGATCCGCGAGGGCCGGGCGGAGTTCCTGTTCATCACCCCGGAGCAGCTCGCCAACCCGGACCGGATGGCGGAGGTGAAGTCACTCAAGCCGGCGCTCGTGGCGATCGACGAGGCGCACTGCATCTCGGCGTGGGGGCACGACTTCCGCCCCGACTACCTGGCGCTGGGCCACCTCATCGACGGCATCGGCCGGCCGCCGGTGGTCGCGCTGACCGCCACCGCCTCGCCGCCGGTCCGCGACGACATCATCGCCCGCCTGCGGCTGCGCGACGCCGAGGTGGTGGTCTCCGGGCTGGACCGGCCGAACCTCTTCCTCGAGGTGGCGCACTGCCCCACCGAGGACTACCGGTGGCGGCGGCTGATCGCGCTGCTGCGCGAGGACAGGCGGCCCGGGATCATCTACGTGCCGACCCGGCGCGCGGCCGAGGAGCTGGCCGGCCGGCTCACGGACGCCGGCTACCCGTCGCAGTACTACCACGGCGGCATGCCCGCCGGGGCGCGCGGCGAACTGCACACGGCGTTCCTCGCCGACCAGGTGCCGATCATGGTGGCCACCTCCGCGTTCGGCATGGGCATCGACAAGCCCAACATCGCCTGGGTGGTGCACATGGCCCTGCCCGACTCGCCGGACAGCTACTTCCAGGAGATCGGCCGGGCCGGACGCGACGGGGAGCCGGCCCGGGTGCTGCTGCTCTGGCAGGCCGAGGACGTCGGCCTGCAACGCTTCTTCTCCGGCGGCCTGCCGGACGCCACCGAGCTGCGCGACCTGGCCGCCCTGCTGCGCAAGAAGCCGGCCACCAAGAAGGAGCTGCGGGAGCTGACCGGCCTGGGGCCGCGCAAGCTCGGGCAGTACCTCGCCCTGCTGGAGCAGATCGGCGCAGCCGAGCCGCGGTCGAAGCAGCGGATCGGCGCGCCCCGGTATTCCCCCACGCCCGCCGAGGCCGGCGAGGCCGCGCGGGCCGAGGCGGAACGCCAGCAGACCGTGACCCGGTCCCGGACCGACATGATGCGGGCCTTCGCCGAGACCACCGGCTGCCGGGGGCAGACGCTGCTGGCGTACTTCGGCGAGCAGATGACGAAGGTGTGCGGGCACTGCGACAACTGCCTGGCCGGCACGAGCGTCGCGGACGACGGCGCCAGCGGGCCGTTCCCGGTGCACAGCAAGGTGCGGCACCCGGAGTGGGGGCCGGGCATGGTGCTCAGTTACGAGGACGACCGGATGACGGTGCTCTTCGAAGAGGTCGGCTACAAGACGCTGTCGGTGCGCGTGGTGTCCGAACAGGGGCTGTTGACCCTCGACTAGCCTGAGCCGGGCCCCGGCGACCGGGGTGCGGTGGCAGTCGAGCCGAGTGGGATCAGGATGAGAGGAGCGTGGACGTGATCGAGCAGCCGGCGTACACCGGGTTCGGTTTCTCCGACGAGGAGTGGGGGCTGCTGGCCGGCCTGCCGCAGGCGGTCCTCGCCGCGGCGAGCGTCGCCGAGCACGACAGCGCCCGTCGCACCATGGCCGAGAACGCCGCGGGCCTGGAGACCATCGCCACCGGCCGGGAGTCGGCCAGTCCCCTGGTCGCCGCCGTGGCCGGCGAGATCGTGTCCCGGGTGGGCGACCCGGAGGCCGGCGAGGAGCTGCCGGTGATCGTGCCGGCCGACCCGCGGGCGATGATCGAGGACGTGCTGAACCGGGCGGCCTCGGCGGCCCGGCTGCTGGCCACCAGGGTCGACGAGGGCGAGGCCGGCGCCTACAAGCACTGGCTGATGAAGATCACCGAGCACGTGGTGGGCGCGGCGTCCAGCGGCGGGATCCTCGGCCTCGGCGGCGACCAGGTGAGCGACTCCGAGCGGCGGTTCCGCGACCGGCTCTCCCAGGTCCTCAACGACTGATTCCGGGCGTCACTCCGGCCGTCCCCGCGCCGGGGGCGGCCGGAGTGAGCCCGCTTGCCGCCCCGTCAGG
Source organism: Micromonospora sp. NPDC002296 (assembly GCF_040296145.1). Taxonomy (NCBI): domain Bacteria; kingdom Bacillati; phylum Actinomycetota; class Actinomycetes; order Micromonosporales; family Micromonosporaceae; genus Micromonospora; species Micromonospora sp. NPDC002296. The sequence continues at coordinate 108,022 of NZ_JBEOWQ010000005.1, read as the reverse complement.
CGGTGCGGAGTGCTTCGTTGGGTGCAAGCCGGGTGGCTCGCCAGGCGGGGTAGGCCCCGGCGATGATCCCGACGATGAGAGCGAGCGCGGGTGCCGCGACGATCGCGGTGATGGGAAGAGCTGCGGCTTGCGCGTTGACTGCGGCATAGCCGATGGTGACCAGGATGCCGGTGCTGATGCCGATGGTCGCGCCGATGGCGGCGAGAGCAAGCGCTTCGAAGATGAACTGAGCGGCGATATGTGTGCGTCGCGCTCCGAGGGCGAGCCGGAGTCCGATTTCGCCGCGGCGTTCGACGACGGCGACGATCATGGTGTTGGCGATGCCGACCCCACCGATCAGGAGCGCGATCGCGGCAAGGGCCGTGGCGAGGTTGCCGAGGCTGGTGTCGGCAAGTTCCCGCATGTCGGCATAGTCGGAGAGCTGCGACACTCCGACGTACTGGGGTGCGGCGGGATTGGCGGTACCGGCGAGCACGGGACGCACCTGAGCGGCGGTGCCGGGGTGGGTGTTGACGTAGATGATGGCGATGCTGCCTGGTACAGCGCCGGTGGTGTCGGTGAATCGTGGCCAGATGGCGGCTTCGGCCCAGCCGTCGCCGAGGAAGACAGCGTGGTCGATACCGTCTGCGAGGACGACCGGGCGCAGAACACCGATTACGGAGTGCCATTGGTCGGCGACCCAGATGCGCTGTCCGGGGTGGGCGATGCCGAGCGTCGTGGCGGCTTGTGCTCCGAGCACGACGGTGGGCAGGATGCGGCTGGCGTTGCTGAACCACTGCCCCCAGGCCAGGTCGGCGTCGATCGCTGCCGGGAGACCGGGGCCTGCGGCCTGCACGAGCAGCCCGCTGGTCTGGTTGCTCGGGACGCGATCGGTGCGGTAGGCGTGCACCCTGTCGGGTACGGCATACACCGCGGCGGCCTTCGTGACGGGGGCGATGCGTTCGATCATCTCCAGCGCCGTGTCGGGCAGCGGTACGGTCCTGTCGTCCGTGTCCTTCCCCGGCTCGACGGTGAGCAGGTTCGCCCCCATGCCATCGAGCTCGCTCAGATACTGGGCCTTGTTGGAGCCGGCGACGCCGGTGATGGCGACGAGTGCGGCGATGCCGATCGCGATCCCGATGGTCGACAGGACGGTGCGCAGCGGTCTTGCCCAGGTTCCGGCGGTGGCGTCGCCGAGAAGGTCGCGGATGCGGATCCGGATCGGATCAAGGTCAGAGATGCTCATGCGGTGGACGCCCCGGTGTCGGTGGTGATGCGGCCGTCGCGGATTCGGACACGGCGCGGCATTGTGTCGGCGATGGCGTGGTCGTGGGTGATGACGATGACCGCCGTTCCGGAGCCGGCAATCTCGCTGAGGTGACGGATGATGTTCCCCCCGGTGGCCGTGTCGAGGGCACCGGTGGGTTCGTCGGCGAACACGATGCTCGGCCGCTTGACGAGTGCGCGGGCGATCGCGACGCGCTGCTTCTCACCTCCGGAAAGCTGCCCGGGCCGATACCGGGTCCGGTGGGCCAGCCCGACGGCTTCGAGAGCGTCTCGGGCCTGACGGAGGCGTTCGGCGTGTCCGGCGCCGGTGTAGAGCAGCCCGGTCGCGACATTCCTCTCGGCCGTGAGGGTGGGGATGAGGTGAAACTGTTGGAAGACAAAACCGATGTGCCGTGCCCGCAGGGCAGCACGCTGCGCGTCGCCGAGTCGAGCGACCGGGTGGCCCCGCACACGCACCGTTCCGCTGGTGGGGTCCTCAAGGGTGCCCATGATCGAGAGCAGAGTGGACTTGCCCGACCCGGACGGTCCCACGATCGCGACCAGCTCTCCGGCACGCACCGCCAGGTTGGCTGCGCTGATCGCGTGCGTCGGCGGGTCTGTCGGATACGTCTTGGAGACCTCCTCGACGGTGAGGACGAATTCGGTCACGGCGCCACCACCTCCTCCCCTTCCTTGAGGTCCCCGGTGATCTGTAACCGAGAATCGGCGACCAGCCCCACCTTCACGGGTACGAGGACCCGCTTGCCGTTCCGGAGCACTTCGACGCCGTACCCGCCGTCGGCCAGGGCGAGGAGCGCGGTGACCGGTACGACGATGGCTCCGTCGACGGTGTCGCTGGGGATGGTGACCCGCACCGCGGAGAGGCCGATCCTCGAGACCGGGGACTGGTCGGCGAATTCGATGACCGCACGGTCCGGCAGAGGTTTTCCGTCCTTGTCGGACCCGCGGTGCTTCTGGATCTGGGTGATCTGAGCGCCGATGGTCGACCCGTCGGGCAGGGCCACGGTCACCGGTTTCCCGGGCGTCAACGATCCGGCCTGCGCGGTGCTGAGGTTGGCGACTGCGTGCACGGTGGTGTCGGTGTAGTCGAGGATGTCTCCGTTGGCGGATGCCCCGAGCTTCACGTGAACGGTCTCGACACGGATCGCATTCGCCTGGGTGACGACGACATCGCCCGGGGCGAACACACCGGTGCGTTTGACGCGGAGGGAGTCCTGCCAGCGTTTGATCGCCAGGACGGTGGACCGGGTGAACGTGTCGTCCACGGTGAGGCCCACGCTGGAGCCCAGCTTGACGAGATTCCGTTCGAGTTGGCGCACGTCCTCGCCCGGGGCGACTCCGATTCTGAGCTCGCGCCAGAATGGCCGGGCGCCTTTCAGGAGCACGACGGGTCGCCCGTCCGTCTCGTAGACGCGTTGACCAACCCTGACCACCTTGCCGGGGGGCGGCAGCACCGTGAGGATGCCACCGCCGCCACCGATGAGAGTGTTTGGGTCGCCGTAGCTGAGCTGCGCGTTCAGGATCGTGTTCGACGTCAGTGCCTCTCGCACGATCGTCTGGGTGTTCACCTTCGGACCCGGTACGGCGGCATCCCTGCGCCAGGGCTGCCACACGTAGGCGGCAGCCACAGCACCGAGCGCCAGGACGACGGCTGCGGCGACGACGACGCGGTTACGGCTTCGCACTGCCCGCCTCGCCTAGGAGTTCGGGCCATCGATGATGCGGGAGTACAGCTCCTCGCTCCAGGCTGCGTCGAACGCGCCCGTGAAGTTCGGGGCAACGAACGTACCCTTCTTGTCGCCGGCCGGCACGATCGTCCTCTTGCATGCCGCGAACATGGCGAAGAACTGTTCCTTCGTCGTCCCGGCCGGCACTGCCATCTCCGCGGACGCGCCTTCCGGGTCCGGAAAGGCCGCGATGCCGTTCTCCCTGGCACACTTCGCGAACGCACGGGACGCCTCCGCCAGGGCCGGGTCGGTCCCGTCGCCGTTCCGTGGCGGCTCGTACTGGGGCACCTTCGCCCGGCAGACCTTTTCGGCGGCCGCGGAGAGTTCGGCCGCTGCCGCGTCAAACTTGACCGCGCCGGGGCTGCTGTTTCCCTGAGCGGAATCAATCGAGATACCGGGTCCGACATAGCCGTCCGGTCCGACCATCACGTTCTGCACCCCTTCGGCGCGCAAACAGTCCGCGTACGCTTCCGCCGCCGCCTTCGCATCGCCCTTACCCACGGGTACGTCGCCGGCGGAGGGCACCTTGGGCGTGGACGTGCAGCCGGCAAGGGTGAGAGCCGCGGCAAGCGCGGCGCCCACGACGAACAGCCTCGTCATGGCTGGCCGGTGGTCGTTGCTGAACATGGTTCGTCCTCACTGACGGGTTGCATCCCGGTGTCGCGGGATCGGTCAGGAGAAGTTCTAGACGGTCGGCGGTCAGCGAACGGTCAGCGCGCTCCTGACCGTTTCCTTACCGTCCGGCCGGACAATGGGGTGATGAGAGTGCTGATCGTGGAAGACGAGATCGACCTCGCCACGAGCCTGGCCGAGGGGCTGCGCGCCGACGGGTACACGGTCGACGTCGCTCACGACGGCGCGACCGCGCTCAGCCGGCTCCAGCTCAGCGATCCGGAGGTGATGGTGCTGGACCGCAACCTGCCCATCCTCGACGGTGACACCGTCTGCCGGACCCTGTCGGCCATGCGCCACCCCGTACGCATTCTCATGCTGACCGCCGCCGCCGGACTTGACGACCGCGTCGAAGGCCTGGACCTCGGGGCGGATGACTACCTGACGAAGCCCTTCGCCTACCGTGAGCTGACCGCCCGCATCAACGCCCTCGCCCGCCGACTCGACCCCGGCGATGCCTCCCGCAGCGTTGCGGACCTCGTCGTGGACACCGCTGGTCAGAAGGTGACCCGGCGTGGAACACCGGTGCGCCTCAGCACCAAGGAGTACGCGGTACTCGAAGCCCTTGTTGTCGCAAACGGAGGTCTCGTGACCTATCGGCAGCTCATCGACCATGCCTGGGACGAGGACTACGACACCGAACGCGCCGCCGTGAAGATGGCCGTCTACTCCCTGCGCCGTAAGCTCGGCACACCGGACCTGATTGTCGCTGAGCATGGACGCGGTTATCGAGTCGAGGCCCCGTCATGAGTCGCCGGACGCCCCGCCTGCACAGCTTCCGCACCCGACTCACGGTGACCTTCACCGCAGCGTTTCTCACCGCCGGAATCGTCCTGCTCGCCGTCGTCTACATCGCTGTGGCTCACCTGTTCGACACCGCTCAGCACGGCGGGGTCAATGAGTTCATCGGCACCGACGGCACGGTGGTTGCCTGGCAGAGCGGCGACCCGCTACTCGAACCGGGTTCCGTCACATACCCCGGCGAGCTGCCGACGGGGGGAATCCAAGGAGTTATTGATCGGACCCAGATCACGCTTCGCGACGACATACTCGCCGGCCTCGTGTGGTGGTGCCTGGGAATCCTCGCCGTCTTCGCCGTCTTCGCTGCTTTCGCCGCATCCAGGCTCTCCCGCGCCGCCCTCACCCGGATCGCCGACATCACCTCGTCCGCTCGTTCCATCACCCAACACCAACTCGACGCACGACTGAAGCTGCCCGGCCCGACCGACGAGATCAAAGAACTCGGCGACACGATCGACCAGATGCTTGACCGACTCGAAGATTCCTTCGCCCGGCAACGCGAGTTCATCGCCAACGCGTCCCATGAACTCCGTACCCCCGTCGCCACGGCCCGCACGGCCCTCGAAATCCCCCTCGAACAGGGACGAGTCCCAACCCACCTCGAACCAGCCGTCACCCGTGCGCTCACCGCGACCAAGCGCAGCGAGACCATCCTCAACGCCCTCCTGGATCTCGCCCGCGCCGAAACGTCCAAGATGGGGGAGCCAGAGCCGGTCGACTTGGCTGCGGCGATCCGCGAAGCCCTGACCGACCTCGACGGGCTGGTCGCCGTCCGCGGCCTGAACATCACCGTCGAGACAACGGATCGGCCGCTCACCGCGGACAAGACGCTGATCGAACAGTTCCTTCGCAACGCCATCATCAATGCCGTGCGGCACAACATCGACGACGGCCAGGTCGACATCCGAACCCTGGCCCGCGCCGGCGGCATCGACATCACCATCTCCAACACCGGGGAGCCCATCGACCCCGACACGATCGACGATCTCACCGCACCCTTCAACCACGGCAAAACCACTCGGCTCGCACAGGAGCAGAACCCGGGCTACGGGCTGGGCCTGGCCATCATGAAGCGCATCATCGAACGCCACAACGGCACACTGACCATCAACCCTCGAGAGAACGGCGGCCTCGTCGTCCATGCCCACGTACCGGACCGCCCTTTTACCAGCCGCGCGCAGAAACTGGTCACGCCGAATCCGAGCGTAGAGCTAGCGCCTCGTCTTTGAACGTTGGTTGGTAAACCCCTTGTTTCTTCGGATCCGCAGTCAGCCGACGAGAAGAGGATCCGCGAGCTCGTCGGGCGGACCCAAGAGGCGCAGTTCGACCCGGACGTGCTGCCGGCGCTGCACACCTCCGGTCTGGTGGCCGACGCCCCACCCGAAGAGACTCGGACGGCGATGTCGAGATCTCGTGACTGGCTCCGTCCCCGAGGCGAAGGTGACCAGAATGGGTCGCACCAGCATCGAGGAGAAACACGATGGCCAAGTATTTGCTGCTCAAGCACTACCGCGGCGCCCCGGCTGCGGTCAACGACGTGCCCATGGACCGGTGGACGCCGGAGGAGATCTCGGCCCACGTGCAGTACATGAACGACTTCGCGGCCCGGCTCGAAGGGACCGGCGAGTTCGTCGACGGTCAGGCGCTCGCCCCCGAGGGGACGTTCGTCCGGTACGACGGCGAGGGTCGCCCGCCCGTCACCGACGGTCCGTTCGCCGAGACCAAGGACCTCATCGCCGGCTGGATGGTGATCGACGTCGACAGCTACGAGCGCGCCGTCGAGCTGGCCGGGGACCTGTCGGCCGCCCCTGGGGCGGGCGGGAAGCCGATCCACGAGTGGCTCGAGGTACGCCCGTTCCTGGCCGCGCCGCCCACCATCACGGAGTGACCTTTCCGGTGACCGAGGTCCTGCTCCGGAGCCTCACGCCGAGCGTGCTCGGGATCCTCGGCCGCCGCGGAGCCGACTTCGCGGCGGCCGAGGACGCCGTGCAGGAGGCGCTGGTCGAGGCGGTCCGCGTCTGGCCGGCCGACCCGCCGCGGGACCCGAAGGGCTGGCTCGTCACCGTGGCCTGGCGCCGGTTCCTCGACGCGACCCGGGCGGACGCCGCCCGCCGCCGGCGTGAGGACCTCGTCGACGAGGAGCCGACGGCCGGGCCCGCGCCCACGGTGGACGACACGCTCCAGCTCTACTTCCTGTGTGCCCACCCGTCGCTGACGCCGTCGTCCGCGGTCGCGCTCACGCTGCGCGCCGTCGGCGGGCTGACCACCCGCCAGATCGCCCAGGCCTACCTGGTGCCCGAGGCGACCATGGCGCAGCGCATCAGCCGGGCCAAGCGCACCGTCTCCGGCGTGCGGCTGGACCAGCCCGGCGGCGTCGCCACCGTGCTGCGCGTCCTCTACCTGGTCTTCAACGAGGGTTACTCCGGTGACGTCGACCTCGCCGCCGAGGCCATCCGGCTCACCCGGCAGCTCGCGGCCGCGATCAACCACCCCGAGGTGGCGGGGCTGCTCGCCCTCATGCTGGTCCACCACGCCCGGCGCGCCGCCCGGACCGCGCCCGACGGCAGCCTGGTGCCGCTCGCCGAGCAGGACCGCCGACGGTGGGACACCAGGTCGATCGCCGAGGGTGTCGAGATCCTGCAGGCGGCCCTCGCCCGCGACCGGCTGGGCGAGTTCCAGGCCCAGGCCGCCATCGCGGCGCTCCACGCCGACGCGCCCACCGCCGAGGAGACCGACTGGGTGCAGATCGTCGAGTGGTACGACGAGCTCGCGCGCCTGACCGACAGCCCGGTCGTCCGGCTCAACCGCGCGGTGGCCGTCGGCGAGGCCGACGGGCCGCGCGCCGGCCTGGCGGCGCTCGCGGCGCTGGACGACTCATTGCCCCGCCACGCCGCAGTGGCGGCACACCTCCACGAGCGCGACGGCGACCTGGCGACGGCGGCACGGCTGTACGCCGAGGCAGCCCGAAAGGCACCGAACCTCGCCGAGCGCGACCACCTGACGCGCCAGGCCGCCCGGCTCAACGCCCGGGGGCATCGCTGACGGGTCGCGCCCGGACGCTTCCACAGCGATTGGCGCGGCGCCGCAGGCCCAGGACCTTGGGGTACGAAGACCACACCTGTTCATAATGCGGATATATGGCAATTGCAAAAGAGTTGCAACTATGCCACCGTAATGATCCACGGGTGCGGTTGCGGACGTGCTGCGCCCCCGCGCCCACACATCCACTCCCCACCACAGGAGCGTTCTGTGATCCGGTTGCGTCCGACCTTCCGGCGCCTCGTGGCGATGACCGCAGCGGCCGGGATGCTCGCCCTGGCCGCCTGCTCGGCCCCGGCCATCCCCGACGGTTCGGCCGGCGGCACGACGATGGTCGTGGCCACCTCCGACGAGCCGGACGCGTTGAACCCCGTGCTCAACTACGGCGTCGACGGCGCCTCGCTGATCTTCGACGGGCTCGTCGCCCGGGACCGCGACAACCGGCTGGTCCCCGGCCTGGCCGCAGATCTGCCGACGGTGTCGCCGGACGGCCGCACCGTAACGGCAAGGCTCCGCGACGGCGTGCTGTTTCACGACGGCACCGCGCTGAGCGCGCAGGATGTCGTCTTCACCTATCAGGCCGTGCTGGATCCGAAGGTGGACTCGACGCTGCGCTCCGACCTGGACATGGTGGAGTCGGTGGCAACGACCGACCAGGCTACGGTCGTGTTCCGGCTGCGCTACCCGTACGCGCCGTTCCTGCAGCGCCTCACCCTCGGCATCGTGCCGGCCAAGCTCCTTGCCGGGCAGGACATCAACACGGCCGGGTTCAATCGGAAGCCGGTCGGAACCGGGCCGTACAAGGTCGAGTCCTGGACGCCGGGCGACCGGCTGGTGCTCGCGGCGAACGAACGCCACTTCGGTGGCCGGCCGGCGAACAACCGAGTGGTGGTCGCGTTCGTCGCGGACGACAACGTCCGCGCCCAGCGGATGCGGGCCGGCGAGTTCGACGCGGCCGAGTTGCCGCCGAAGCTCGCCGCCGGTTTCGACCCGGACGCCGCGTACAAGGTGCAGCGGGTGCCGACCGCCGACTACCGCGGCGTGATGCTGCCGATGGGCAACCCGGTCCTCGCCGACCCCGCAGTCCGCCGGGCGCTCAACCTGGCCGTCGACCGGTCCGCGATGGTGTCCGGCATCCTCGGCGGCGCGGGCGATCCGGCGTTCGGCCCGGTCCCACCGACCTCCGAGTTCGCCGAGCCCTCGATCGTCGGCACGCCGACCGCCGACGTCGTGGCCGCGTCGGCGCTGCTGGACGCGGCCGGCTGGACGCCCGGACCGGGCGGGGTACGGGTCAAGGACGGCCGCCCGGCCCGGTTCGCGCTCATGTATCCGGCGACCGACACGCTGCGCAAGGAGCTGGCCCTGGCCGTGACCGCCGACGCGAAGAAGGTCGGCATCGAGGTGACCCCCGCAGGGCTGACCTGGGATGCCATTGACCCGCGGATGAAGTCCGACGCCCTGCTGATGGGTTACGGCACGCCGTACGACCCGGACTTCATCTCATACAAGCTCTTCGGTTCGCGGTTCGCCGGGCAGGGCTACTTCAACTCCGGCTCGTACCGCTCCGCGGTGGTGGACCGGGCCCTTCAGGAGGGCCGGGACCAGGCCGATCCGGCCCGCCGTAAGGCCGCGTACGCGCAGGTGCAGAAGGAACTCGCCGCCGACGTACCGTGGCTGTTCCTCACCTACCTGCGGCACAGCTACGTGCTGAAGTCCTCGGTCCAGGGGGTGACCCCCCGGGTCGAGCCGCACGAGCACGGGGTGGCGAACAGCCTCTGGTGGAACATCAACACCTGGACCCGGTCGTGACAGGCCGGGTGCCCTTGCCCCGCAGCCGCCCCCGCTCCGGTCGGCTGGCCGGGGCGGGGGCGGTGGTCCGGCGTCGGCTCCTGGTCGCCGTGCCGGTGCTTGCCGTGACCAGCGTCGGGATGTTCGCCCTCGGTGCCGCGTCACCGGTCGACCCGGCGAAGCAGTACGCGGGCGCGGCGGCCTTCACCACCAGCGAGGAGAACCTGGCGCAGATCCGCGCGAACTGGGGCGTCGACGACCCGCTGCCGGTGCAGTACCTGCGTTGGATCGGCAACCTGGTCCAGGGGGACCTGGGCTGGTCGACCAGCCGACACGAGCCGGTCGCCTCGGTGCTCGCCGCCCGGGCCGGCTGGACGCTGCTGCTGATCGGCGTCGCCCTCGCCGTGGTTCTGGTCGCGAGCCTGCTGCTGGGCGCGCTGGCCGCGTACCGGCGGGGTGGGTTGTTCGACCGGGCGTTGCGGGCGACCGCGTACGCGGTCGAGTCGATGCCGGTCTTCTGGCTGGGCCTGGCCGCGATCGCCGTGTTCGCCCTGGCCCTGGGGTGGTTGCCGGCCGGCGGGCTCACCGACGTCACCGCGACCGGCACGTCCTGGCCCGACGTGGCGCACCACCTGGTCCTGCCGGTCGGGGTGCTGGCCGTGTCCCAGGCACCGTGGTTCGTGCTGTTCGTCCGGGACGCGGTCGCGGAGAGCCTGCGCGATGACCACGTGCTCGCGGCGCGGGCCCGCGGGCTGCCCGGGCGGACGGTGCTGTTCGGGCACGCGCTGCGTACCGCGCTGCTGCCGTTCCTCACCCTGATCGGCACCCACCTGCCCGAGCTGGTCGGCGGGGCGGTGCTGGTCGAGACGGTCTTCTCCCTGCCGGGTCTCGGCGCCGTCACGGTCGCCGCCGCGTTGGGCAGCGACTTCCCGCTGCTGGCGGCGATCACGCTGGTCACCACCGCGGTGGTGCTGGCCGCGAATCTCGTCGCCGACCTCGCCTACGCCGCCGCCGATCCGAGGGTACGACTCGATGGCTGACCTCGCTGCCCGGCCCCGGCTGCTCCGGCCGGTCCGGTCCCGGCTGCGGCCCCGCCGGGTCGGTGCCGTCACGGCCGGCCTGGTCCTCCTGGTGGCCGTCGTCGGTTCGCTGCTCGCCCCACTCGTCTGGCCGCTCGACCAGAGCGCCGTCGCGTTGGACCAGACCCGGCTGGCACCGTCCTGGGCCCATCCCGCCGGCACCGACGACCTCGGTCGGGACGTGGCACATCGTGCCGTCTACGGCCTGCGGGTCTCGCTGCTCGTCGGCGCGGTCGCCGCGCTGGTCGCCACCGTCCTCGGCGGCGTCGTCGGCGGGATCGCCGGTACGCTCGGCGGCCGGGTCGACCGGATCCTGATGCGGATCGTGGACACCATCGCCGCGCTGCCACACCTGCTACTGGGCATCTTCATCGTCGCCATGCTGCGTCCTAGCCTCGGCGCGGTGATCGCCTCCGTCGGGCTCACCCACTGGCTCTCCACCGCCCGCATCGTCCGATCCGAGTTGCTCAGCCTCCGTACCCGGCCGTTCATCGACGCCGCGATCAGTGGCGGGGCAGGTCGGGGCCGGGTCCTGACGCGGCACCTGCTGCCGCACGTGCTGCCCCGGTTGGCGCTGGCCACCACCCTGATGATCCCGCACGCGGTGTGGCACGAGACCGCCCTGTCGTTCCTCGGCCTCGGCCTGCCACCGCACCTCGCCTCGCTGGGCAACATGATCAACGATGGCCAGGGATCGCTGCTGACCGGCGCCTGGTGGGCCAGCCTGGGGCCGGGCGCGATGATCGTCGTCGTCACCCTCGCCATCGCGGTTCTCGCCGCTCACTGGCGCGACCGCCTCGATCCCCGGGTCCGAGCGGAGCTGCAGCTGTGACCGCCACCGAACCGGCCACCGCGCCGGCTCCACCCGGCTGCCCCACGAGCCGGCCGCTGCTCGCCGTCGACGGCCTCGGCGTCCGGTTCCGGCTGCCCGACGTGAGCGTGCACGCCGTCACCGACCTCAGCCTCTCCGTACGGGCCGGCGAACTGCTGGCTGTCGTCGGCGAGTCGGGCTGCGGCAAGTCCGTCCTGGCCCACGCGCTGCTCGGCCTGTTGCCGGCCAACGCCACGATCACCGGCCACGCCGTGCTGCACCACCCGGACAGCGATCCGGTCGATCTTGTCACCTGCGGTCAGCGCCACCTGGCCCGGGAGGTGCGCGGTCGCCGGGTCGGCCTGGTGCCGCAGAGCCCGGCCACCGCGCTGAACCCGGTCCGCACCGGACGGCGACTGCTCCGCGAGACGCTCCGGGCGCACGGTCGGGACCGCGGGGGCGCCGACCGGCTCGCGGTCGATGTCGGGCTCGACCCGGCGGACCTGGACCGCTACCCGCACGAGCTCTCCGGCGGCATGGCCCAGCGTCTGGTCACCGCGCTCGCGCTGGCACCGGACCCGGCGCTGCTGATCGCCGACGAGCCCACCACCGGCCTGGACCGTCCTCTGGTGGATCACACCCTCGACCTGCTCCGGCGCCGCTGCGACAGCGGAGCCGCCGTCGTGCTCATCACGCACGACCTGGCCGCGGCGCGCCGGGTCGCCGACACCGTCGCCGTCATGTACGCCAGCCGCGTCGTGGAACATCGCGAAGGCGACCGGCTCTTCGCCTCGCCGACCCATCCGTACGGCGCGGCGCTGCTCGACGCCCTGCCGGACCGGGCCTTCCGGCCGGTTCCCGGCGACCCGCCGACGCTCACCGCCCTGCCCGTCGGATGCGCCTTCGCGCCTCGCTGCCCGCGCCGCACCGAAAGGTGCTCAGGCCAGCCGCCGCCGGCACCGGTCGCCGGCGGCGGCACGGTGGCCTGCCACCACCCGATTCCCACCGGAGCTGTCGCGTGACCAGCTCGCAGCACCTGCTGGCCGACGAGGTGACCGTCGGGTACGGCCGGCAGGTCGTGCTGGACGGCGTCACGCTACGGGTCGGCCGGGGCGAGACGGTCGGGCTCCGCGGACCGTCCGGCTGCGGTAAGTCCACCCTGGTCCGGGTCCTGGCCCTCCTGCACCGCCCGGACCACGGCCGGGTCAGCATCGACGGCACCCCGGTCACCGCCGTGCGGTACGGCGTACCGGTCGACCTGAGGACCCGAGTCGCCGTCCTCTTCCAGAGCCCACGCGCGGCCGCCGATCCCCGGCTGAGCCTCGCCGACCTGATAGCCGAACCGCTACGGGCCATCCGGACACCCGAGCCGACGGTCCGCGAGCGGACAGCCGAACTCGCCGACCTCGTCGGCCTCACCGCGGACCTGCGCACCCGCCGGCCGCACGCGGTGTCCGATGGGCAACTGCAACGCGCCTGCCTCGCCCGGGCCCTCGTGCACCGCCCCGACTACCTGCTCTGCGACGAGGCCACGGCGATGCTCGACGCCTCCACCCAGGCCCACGTCGCCGCCGTCATCAGCGACTACCAGCGGGCCCAGCACGCCGGCGTTTTGGTCATCACCCACGACCAGACCCTGATGGACCGCTGGGCCGACCGGTGCGTCGACCTGGCTCCCGCCGCCTCCTGGGTGCGGCAGCCCGGACCGCCCGGAGGGCCGTAGCGGGGCTCCGGTGGCGGCCCGGCCGCTCCCCGTGTCGACAATGGAGCCCTACCACGGACGGGGAGGTGGGTGATGGACGCGCCGACCGGCGATGAGCGGCGGCCGGCCCGGTCGCCAACCCGGCAGGGCACCACACGGGGAGGTCGGTGATGGGCACACTGCGGGCCGAGACGGTGGACACGGCGGAGCTGCCGCCGGCGGAGCGGTGGCCCTTCTGGGTCGACATGTCGGCACGGGTCTCCGCGCCGATCGCGTTCGCCAGCGACCACGCGGCCGACTTCCGGGGCCGCGCCCGGCTGGTCGACCTGGGCGGCGGGATCCAGCTGACCCGGTTCCGCTACCAGTCCCTGATCGGGCGGCGGACCCCCCGGCTGATCCGCCAGGCCGACCCGGAGGTCTACCAGATCCCGCTGACGGTCGCCGGGACCAGCGCGATCAGCGCCCGGCGCCGGGACACCGCGATGGGCAGCGGTGACTTCGCGCTCATCGACTGGGGTCGACCGCACGACATCATGCACGCCAGCCGGCAACACGGCCGGGAGGACGCCGCCTCGGCCACCGTGGTCATCTCCCGGGCGCTGCTGCCGCTGGACGCCGACAAGGTCGATCGGCTCTCGGCGGTGCGGATCTCGGGCACACAGGGACCCGGCGCGCTGCTCGCCCAACACCTGCACCGGATCACCCGGAAACCCGAGCAGTTCCGCGCCACCGATGCCCCGCACCTCGCCGACGTCACCCTCACCCTGGTCTCCCTGCTGCTCGCCCGCCACCTCGACGCCGAGGCCGCCCTCCCCACCGAGATGCGGCAACAGGCCCTGCTCACCCAGGTACGCGACTTCGTCGAGCGCCACCTCGGCGACCCGGACCTGTCCCCCCAGTCCGTCGCCGACGCCCACCACGTCGCCCTGCGCACCCTGCACCGCCTCTTCGCCGACCAGGACGAGTCCGTCAGCGGCGTCATCCGCCGACGCCGCCTCGAACGCTGCCGCCGCGACCTCGCCGACCCGCTGCTGCGCGACCAGACCGTCCAGGCCATCGGCGCGCGTTGGGGCTTCCGCGACAAGACCCACTTCAGCCGCGCCTTCCGCGCCGCGTACGGCACCAGCCCGCGCGCCTTCCGGGAGAGCCGGTGGCAGGAGACGGGCCGGCCCGACCGGCCCACGGCCGGCGCCGCACCGCAGGAGTGACCCCGTACCGCCCGCCGGAGCGCTTAACCGGACGCACCGCCCGCAACGGCACGGATCGTCAACCACCCGGCGTCCACCGTCAACTCGGTTCCGCCGCCGCCCACCGATACTGGGGCGGGCCGGCGAGCGGGACCACCGCCGCGGCGGCCCACACGTAACGGGGGCCGTGGCGAGGCGTCCGCGACCCACCGTCGCGGGCGACCGCCCGGTGCCGTCCGTCCGCGTCCCCAGCCGCGCGATGCGACGATCCCCGTGCGTCGGTCACCGGCCGCCGGCTCCGGCCCCGTCGCTCTCCCCCCAGGACCGTCGACGGGGCCGGTCAGGCGTCCTCCAGCAGTTCCAGCACCCGTCGCTCCGCCTCCGCCCGGGGCGTGCCCGGTTCCACCGGGGCGACCACCCCGTCGTGGAACAGGTCGACCACCCGGGGGTCCACGTAGGAGGTACGGGCCACGGTCGCGGTGTTGCCGAGCAGTTCGGCGACCTCGCGCATCACCGACGCCACCGCCCGCCTGCGGGCCGTCGCGGAACGGGCCGGGCCGAGGGTGGCCAGCTCGGTGGCCGCCAGCACGGTGGCGTGCCAGGTGCGGAAGTCCTTCGCGGTCATCTCACCACCGCTGGCGGCGCGCAGGTACTCGTTGACCTCGTCGCTGCGCACGTCCCGCCAGTCCCGGCCGTCCCAGTAGCCGAACAGCCGCTCGGCCCGGCGACGCCGGCGGCGCAGGTTGGTCAGCACCCGGCACAGCTCCGGGTCCTCGATCCGCCGCACCTGGTCGATGCCGCCCTTGGCGGGGAACTCGAACACCACGCAGCCCCGCCGGCTGCGGGCGTGCTCCGGGCGCAGGGTGGAGACGCCGAAGGTGGCGTCGTCGCCGACCGCGTACTGGTCGCTGCCGACCCGGAACATCCCCATGTCGAGCAGGCGGGCGACCGTGGCGAGCACCCGGTCCCGGTTCAGCCCGTGGCCGGACAGGTCGTGCTCCACCCGCTCGCGCAGCACCGGGAGCCGGTGGGCGACCTCCAGCACGTGGTCGAACTTCGCCTCGTCCCGGTTGCGCCGCCACTGCGGGTGGTAGAGGTACTGCTTGCGACCGGCGGCGTCGATCCCGGTGGCCTGGATGTGCCCGTTGTGGTACGGCGAGATCCACACCTCCCGCCAGGCCGGCGGGATCACCAGGTCCCGCAGCCGGGGCAGCTCACCGGGGTCGCGGACCGGCTCGCCCCTCGGGTCGAGGAAGGTCCAGCCCCTGCCGCTTCGCCGGCGGCCGTACCCCGGCCTGCCCGGATCGCTACGCCGTAACCGCACCGGAGATCCGCACCGCCCGTTCCGCGTCGTCCACGGCCGCCAGCACCTCGTCGAGGCGGACGGCCGCCAGTGTCGAATCGGTTGTTACCCCATCGAACGCGGGCCAATCGTCGGCCGCTTCGGGAGGCCGGGCGGCGGGCCGGTCGCGCGGGCCACCGTCGCCGTGCCAGAGCACCCGATGCCACGGGCGGTCCGGGGGCGGCCCCCACCGCGTCGGCGCGACGGGGCCGAAGAGCACCACCGACGCGGTGCCGTACCCGGTGGCGAGGTGGGCGACGCCGGTATCCCCACTGACCACCAGACGGGCGTGGGCGACGAGGGCGGCGAGGTCGCCGAGGTCCGTGCGGCCGGCGAGCACCGCGTGCGGTGCCAGCCCTCCGTGGTACGCCACCCACCCGGCCAGCTCCCGCTCGCCCGCCGAGCCGGTGACCACCACCCGGTGCCCCCGGCCGGTCAGCTCCCGGGCCAGCGCCGCGAACCGCCGGGCCGGCCAGCGCTTGGCCGCGACCTTGCTGCCGGGGTGCACCACCGTCGCCCCGGTCGGCACACCGCCGGGCGCGGGACGGCACAGGGCGAGGTCGGCGCGGTCGGCGCGGAGGCCGTACCAGCCGAGCAGGCGGCACCACCGGTCGACCTCGTGCTCGTCGGCCCGCCAGTCGGGGCCGTCGGCGTGGCCGGCGTCGGGACTGGCGAAGGCGAGCAGCCGGCCGGGGCGGGTGGCGGCCAGCACACGGTGCGACCGGGGGCCACGGCCGTGCAGGTTGACCCCCAGCTCCGGCGGCGGGCCGGACCACCCCAGGTTCGCCAGGCCGTCCGCCGGCACCAGGCGGTCGACGCCGCCGACCAGGTCGACCAGGGGGGCCAGCCAGCGCGGGGCGGCCAGGGCCAGCTCCCGGTCGGGGTACGCGGCGCGCAGGGCGCGCAGCGCCGGCACCCCGGTGGCGAGGTCGCCGACGCCGAGCGCCCGGAGCACGAGGATCACGGGTACGACGACTCCCGCTCGGCGCAGACCACCAGCTCGCGGACAGCGCTGCCGGGCGGTTGGGACAGGGCGAACATGACGGCGGCGGCGGTGTCGGCGGGGTCGTTCAGGTTGGCGTCCGGGCCGGGCCGGTACTGCGCGTCCCGCTCGTCGAAGAAGGCGGTGCGCATCCCGCCGGGGACGAGCAGGGTGACGCCGACCGCCCCGGCCAGCTCGGCGGCGAGGGCGCGGGTGAAGCCGACCACGCCGAACTTCGCGGCGCAGTACGCGGTGGCGTCGCTGACGGCCTTCACGCCGAGGGTGGAGGCGACCGTGACGACGTTGCCCCGCGACTCCTCCAGCCAGGGCAGGGCGGCCCGGATCACCGCGGCGGTGGCGAGCAGGTCCACGGCGATGATCCGGTCCCAGGTCTCCCCGGGCACGTCGGCGAGGCGGCCGGGCACGTCGATGCCGGCGGCGGTGACGACGGCGTCGAGCCCCCCGGAGCGCTCGGCGAGCCGCCGGGTGGCGGCCTCGGCCGCGCGGGTGTCGGACAGGTCGCACTCGATCCACGGCACCCCGTCGGCCGGGGCGTTGCGGTCCAGCACCAGCGGCCGGCCGCCGGCCCGGGCCACGGCCGTCACCACGGCCGCCCCCAACCCGCTCGACCCGCCCGTGACCAGGACGGTCGGCCCCGTCCCCACAGCGTTGCCGGTCATCGTGCCCCCTTCGCCGCCGCGACGTCCACGCCCACCGCCACGCCCGGCGGCGGGCCGGGCACCCGGTCGCCGGATCCGGCCGTCGCGCCACCGGCGCGGGCGGCGGCGATCATGTCGGACGTGGAACGCCCGTCGAGGTACGGCACGACCACCGTGTGCCCGCCCCAGCGGCTCAGCAGCTCCGCCTCGGGCAGCCCCGGCTCGCCGTCGGTGGCGTAGTCGCCGCCCTTGACCCAGATGTCGGGGCGCAGCCAGGTCAGGGCCGCCTGCGGGGTCGGCTCGTCGAAGACCAGCACCGCGTCGACGCAGCCCAGCGCCGCCAGCAGCCGGCCACGGTCGCCCTGCGGCACCACCGGCCGGTCCGGCCCCTTCAGGCCCGTCACGCCGGCGTCGGAGTTGAGGCAGACGACCAGGCAGTCACCGAGCCGGCGGGCCGCCTCCAGGGTGGCCACGTGCCCGGCGTGCAGCAGGTCGAAGCACCCTCCGGTGGCGACGACCGTGCCGCCGGCCGCGCGGACCGCCGCGACCACCGCGGCGGCGGCGCCCACCCCGACGCGGTCGCCGCCGCCGGGGCGGGACCCGGTCACCGGGACCGGCCGGGCCTGCGGCGGCAGGGCCGTGGCCACTCCCCCGGCCGCGACGTACGCCGACGCCTCGGTGACCGCCGCCTGCACCGCCTCGGAGACCAGCGCGCCCCGGGACAGGGCGATGCTGGCGGTCGCGGCGAACCGGTCGCCCGCACCACAGGTGTCCCCCTCGGCGCTGGCCGTGGCGGGCACCACCAGCGGCGTCGACCCGGCGTGGCAGAGCAGCGCCCCGTCGCCGCCCAGGGTGACGGTGACCGCCCCGGCCCGCCAGCGCCGGCGCAGCTCCTGCGCGCCCCGGGACGCGGTGGCCAGCCGGGACGCGCCCGGCCCGGTCTTCACCAGCTCGCGCACCTCCGACTCGTTCGGGGTGGCCAGGTGCACCCCGGGCACCGCCGCCGGGCCCCGGGGGTGCGGGTCCCACACCACGGGCGCGCGGGTCGCCGCGAGTGCGCAGCGCAGGGCCGGTTGCCGGGCCACCCCCCGGCCGTAGTCGCTGACCAGCACGGCGGACGCGGAGGCGAGCAGCCGCAGGGCGGCTTCGCTCGGCTCGCCGGGCTCCCCGGCCGGTCCGCCCCGGTCGTGCCGCAGCAGCACCCGTCCCCGGGCGTGCAGCCGGATCTTCTCCGGGGTGGCGCCGCGCAGCGGCAGCGCGTACACCTGCACCCCGGCGGCGGCGAGCAGCGTGCTAAGCCGGGCCCCGCCCTCGTCGTCGGCGAGGGCGGTCACCAGGGCCACCTCGGCGCCCAGCGCGGCGGCGAAGACCGCCGCCAGGCCGGCGCCGCCGGGCCGGTCCACGGCCGTCGACTCGTCGAGCACCGGCACCGGGGAGTCCGGACAGAGCCGGTTCACCACCCCCTCGACGTCCCGGTCGAGCAGGATGTCACCGACCACCACCACAGGTCCCGTCATCAGCTCGCCTCCTCAGCCCGCCTCGACCTGCCGGCCGGCCTCGCCGTCCAGCACCACCTCGACCCCGGCGCGCACCGGCCGGTCCGGCCCGCCGGCCGCGCCCGCCGCCGGCACCGCGCCGCCCGGGCCGCGCCCGCCCGCCGCCGCGAGGGCGGCGGGGAGCACCCGGTCGACGTACTCGCAGAGCACATGGACGGAGACCAGGTGCAGCTCCTGGACCACCTGGCTGTCCGGCGAGTCGATGGCGAGGGCGTCGTGGCAGGCGTCGGCGAGGGGGTTGGGGGTGGGACCGGTGAGGGCCCAGCAGCGCAGGCCGACCTCCCGGGCGGCACGGGCGGCGGTGAGGAGGTTGGTGCTGGTGCCGCTGGTGGACATGAGCAGGAGGATGTCGTCCCGCCGGCCGTGGGCGCGGACCTGCCGGGCGAAGGTGTGGTCGTAGCCGTAGTCGTTGGCGATGGCGGTGAGGGCGGAGGTCTCGGCGTGCAGGGCGATGGCGGAGAGGGGTTGCCGGTCGTCGCGGAGCTTGCCGACGAGTTCGGCGGTGAGGTGTTGGGCCTCCGCGGCGCTGCCGCCGTTGCCGGCCACCAGCAACCGGCCGCCGGCGGCGAGCCGGTGCGCCAGTTCCCCGCCCCACCGGGCCAGCAACTCCTCCGACCTGCGGTACGGCAGCAGGGCCGCGGCCAGGTTGGCCAGGTGCCCGTCGAGCACCGACGGGGCGGCCGGGCCGGCGGCACCGGCCGGGCCGGCGGCACCGGGCTGGCCGGCGGGACCAGGCGGCGCGGCGGCCATCAGGCGACCACCCGGGTGGGCCGGCGCACCGCCGCCACCTGGCCGTACACGTCGGCCAGCCGCTCGGCCGTGGCGGCCCAGGAGTAGCTGCGCCGGGCCCGGTCGCGGGCCGCCCCGGCGTAGGAGAACCGGCGGATCCGGTCGTCGAGCAGGCGTCGGATCGTGACGCCCAGCGCACGCGGGTCCCGGGCCGGCACCAGGTCGCCGGTCACGCCGTCGAGCACGGTGTCGGTCAGCCCGCCGACGGCCGTGCCGACCACGGGCACCCCGCACGCCATCGCCTCCAGCGGGGTCAGCCCGAACGGCTCGTACCAGGGGGCGGCCACCAGCACGTCGGCGGAGCGGTACCAGCGGCCCATCTCCTCGCGGGGCACCGCCCCGACCAGCGTCACCCGGTCGGCCACCCCGCTGGACTCGGCGAGGGCCCGCAGCCGCCGGGCGTGCGGGTCGGTCTCCAGCAGCCCTTCCGGCGGGCCGCCCACCACCACGCACTCGGCGTCCGGCACCAGCGGCATCGCGCGGATCACGTCCTGGAAGCCCTTGCGCTCCACGAGGCGGCCCACGGTGAGGAGGCGGGCCCGCCCCGGGTCCCGCTCGGCGGCCGGTCCGAGCGGCGTGAACGTGCCGAGGTTCACCCCGGACGGGACGACGGTGATCCGGGACCGGGGCACCCCGAGGCGGACCAGCTCGCCGACCTCGTCCTGACACTGGGCGACCACCCGGTCGACGGCCCGGCCCAGCTCCCGCTCGTGGGCGATCCGGCGGGGCGGGCTGGTGTCCTGGACGCCCTGGTGGCGGCGCTTCACCGCGCCGAGGGCGTGGTACGTCTGCACCACCGGCACCCCGGTCTGCCGGCCGGCGGCCAGCGCGGCCAGGCCGCTCATCCAGAAGTGGGCATGGATCACCTCGGGCGTCCAGTCCCCGGTACGCCACCAGTCGACCAGCCGGCGGCCGAACGCCCGCATGTGTGGCAGCAGCGCGTCCTTGGCGACCGGCTCGGCCGGCCCGGCCGGCACGTGCACCACGTCGTACCCGTCCGGGCTGCGGACCGTCACCGGCAGGTCCACCGCGTCCCGACGGGTGTACACCCGCACGTCGTGACCGGCGGCCGCGAGCGCGGCGGAGAGCTCCGCGACATGCGTGTTCTGGCCGCCGGCGTCCTCGCCGCCGAGGACGGCGAGCGGGCTGGCATGCTCCGAGATCATCGCGATGCGCATACTTCCTCCTCCAGCAGCCGGTCCCAGTCAGCGAGGAAACGATCCAGGCCGTAGCGGTCCCGGGCGGCCCGCCGGGCCGCCGCGCCCGCCCGGCGGGCGGCCGGCGGGTCGTCGAGGAACCGGCGGGTCGCCGCCAGCAGGTCGTCGACGCGGGTGGAGAGCGCGCCGGCCTCCGGCGGCACCGCCACCACCGCCTCGGTGGTGGCCAGTGCGACGACCGGCATGCCGATGCTCATCGCCTCGATCAGGCTGAGCCCGAGCGAGGTCCACCGGCACAGGTGCAGGTACGCCCGCCGCCGGGCCAGCTCGGCGTGCATCCGGTCCTGCGGCACGTCGTCGTGGCTGGTGACCCGGTCGGCGGGCAGTCCCAGCCGGTCGGCCAGCCCGGCGACCCCCATGCCGAAGACGTCCAGCGGGGCGAGGGCGGCGAACCGGGGCAGCAGGTCGGTGCCGGTGACCCGCCAGCGGCGTACCGGCTCGTTGATGACGACGGCGAGCCGGTCGAGTTCGCCGGTCCACTCGACGTCCGGGGCGACGATGCCGTGTTCGACGACGGTGCTGCGGGTGCTGCCGTTGTCCCAGAAGAGCTGGTTGAATCCGGTGACGTGGACGAGCAGCAGGTCGTCGCGGTCGGCCATCGGGTGACGGGTGTTGGGCACGTCCCCCTTGGGGGTGTTGTGCTCGACATAGACGGCCGGCACGTCCCGGCCGACCCGGCGGCCGAGCCACTCGGAGGCCAGGTCGAACTCCTCGGGGCGCTGGAGGACCACCACGTCCACCTCGGCCCGGCGCAGCTCGGCCGGGGTGACCTCGACGGCCCCGGCGGGCCACGGGTAGGTACGGGCCCGGCCGAGGCCGTAGGGGCCCCGGTCGGGGGTGACCGGCACCAGGTAGCGGTGCCTGCCGTGCACGAAGGACGTGGCCCAGGAGCCGTGCACGTGCCAGACCAGGACGTTCATCGGCCGCTCCCGCGACCGGCCGGCACGGCCAACGCCGGCGGCCCGCCCCCCATGTCGTCAGCGCCGACCACGCCGTCGGCCCCGGCGCGGGCGGCCCCCGACGTGGGCACGCCGAGGAGCCGGACCGCGTCGAGGACCGCTGCCGGGTCGACCCCGGCGAGGCAGGGATGCCCGGCGACCGGGCAGCCCGCCGAGCGGGTGTCACGGCAGGGTGCGTCGGCGTCGCCGAGTCGGACGGTCGGCACCCGGTAGGGCCCCCACTGTCCGAACGGGACGGTCGGGGCGAACAGGCTGACCACCGGGGTGCCGAGCGCGGCGGCGAGGTGGGCGGGGCCGGTGTTGCCGACGACGAGGGCGCCCGCGTCGGCGATGATCCCGGCCAGTTCGGCGAGTCCGGTGCGTCCGCCGAGGTCGGTGCCCCCGGCGGCGGCGACCCGGGCGGTCAGTTCCCGCTCGCCGGGCCCGCCGGTGACCACCACCCGGTGACCGGCGTCGGCGAGCACCCGGACGATCCGGGCGGCAAGCTCCGGCGGGCAGGCCCGGGCCGAGGCCGACGAGCCGGGGTGCACGACCACGTACCCGGGCGGGCCGAGCTGCGACGGCGCGGCCGGCACCGTGTCCCGGCGCAGGCGCAGTCGGGGTTCGTCGTCGGTGGGCAGGGCGTGACCGGCGGCGGCGGCCAACGACAGGGCCCGCTCCGGCTCCGGCACCCCCGACGGGACCCGGTGGCGCACGTCCAGCAGGCTCCCCGGGTAGTCGTCGCTGATCGCGGCGATCCGGGGCACCCCGGCCAGGCGCAGCAGCAGGGCCAGCGGCAGCGGCGACTGGTGGAAGCTGGTGAAGATCACCGCCTCGTCCGCCCCCACCGCCGCCAGCCGCCGCACCAGCCGACCGATCCGCTGCGGGTCGACCGGGGCCGGGTTCGGGTCGATCCACTCCAGGGGCCACTCGACGACCTCGTCCACCCCCGGAAGCAACCCCGCCGCCGCCCGACCCCGGGGCCCGCACAACAGCACCACCCGCCGCGCGTGCGCCGCCACCGCCCGGATCCCCGGCCCGGTCACCAGCACGTCCCCCGCCGAGTCCGACCGCACCACCAGCACCGTTCCCGCCGTACCCGGCACGGCGGGGACGACGGCAGCCTGCCGGCGCAGGATCTCCGCCACCGCGGCCGGCAGCGTCGGGGCGGTGTGCGGGGCGGCGGCGACCTCCTCGGCCCGGGTCACCGGCGTCGGCACCAACACCCCGGACGCGCCCGCCGCGAGGGCGGCGGTCATGTCCCGACCGATGTCGCCCACCACCACGCACCGCCCCGGAGTCGTGCCCAGATCGGCGGCGGCGGCGCGAACCAGCCCCGGCGCAGGCTTACGGCACCCGCACCCGGCCCCGTCGTCGTGCGGGCACACCTGCCAGGTGTCGAACGGCCCCAGCAACTCCTCGATCCGCGCGTGCACCCGACCCATCTGCCCGGCGGTGAAACACCCCCGGGCCAGACCCGACTGGTTCGTCACCACCCCCAGCCGCAGCCCCGCCGCCCGCAACCGGTCGAGCGCCTCCCGCGCCCCCGGCATCGGCCGTACCTTCTCCGGCTCCCCGTTGTACGGCACGTCCTCGACCAACGTCCCGTCCCGGTCCAGCAACACAGCGTCGAACAGGACACCGCCGGACCGACCGCGGTCAGCACCCGGGTCCACCCGAGCTGACCTGCGCCGATCCGGCTCCAACTGGTCCCGTCGCACGGGCGGCGGGTTCCCTGCGCCCCGAGGAGTAAACGTCGACCTCGGCGCGGTGCCGCCGCCGCACCGGTGCGGCGATACCCGCCGCCGCAGAACCTGACCCACCGGGTCGTTAGCCCCGCCCGGAGCCGGGTACGGAAGCGCAGTGGCGATTGTGGAGAAAGTGATCGAAGCACCCCCACAGCGGGTCTTCGACGTCCTCGCGGACGGCTGGACGTACAGCGACTGGGTGGTCGGCACGGTGCACGTGCGCGACGTCGACGACGCCTGGCCCCGGGTCGGCGCCCGGCTGCACCACAAGGCCGGGCCGTGGCCGTTCTCCCTCCAGGACGTCTCCACCGTGTTGGTCCACGAGCCGCCGCGCAAGCTGGTGCTCAGGGCCGGGCTGTGGCCGGCCGGCGAGGCGATCGTGGTGTTCACCCTGGAACCGGTCGGCGAGCACGCCACCCGGGTCCGCATCGGCGAGGACTTCGCCGCCGGCCCGCTGCGCTGGGTCCGGAACAAGCTCAACGACCTGGTGCTGCACCAGCGCAACAGGGAGACGCTACGCCGGCTCGCCGACATCTCGACCCGGCAGAAGGCGGACCGGTGACCGGCGGCCCGGCCGGGAAACACACCACGTCACACGTGCCAGACGGGGAGCCTTTACGACAGGGAACGGGTAACTGGCTACCCTCTTGATGAACCTGTCGGCAAACCGAGGATGTCCGTCATGATCGAACCCGTGCTGTTGCCCGAGCCGTGGCGAGACGCGCGCCTGACCGTCGTGGTCCCCACCTACAACGAGGCGGGCAACCTGCCGGTGCTGGTCGAGCGGCTCCTCGCGCTGCCGCTGCCGGGCCTGACGGTGCTGGTCGCCGACGACAACTCGCCGGACGGCACCGGTGACGTGGCCGACAAGCTGGCGCTCGAACACCCCGACCGGGTGCGGGTGGTGCACCGGGCCGGCAAGGAGGGGCTCGGCCGGGCGTACGTCGACGGGATCACCCGGGCGCTCGACGGCGGCGCCGAGTACGTGGCGCAGATGGACGCCGACCTGTCCCACCCGCCGGAGGCGCTGCCCGGCATGCTCGGCGCGCTGCTGTCCACCCGGGCGGGGGTGGTCATCGGCTCCCGTTACGTCCCCGGCGGCCAGCTCGACGAGGCGTGGCCGCTGTACCGCCGCGCGCTCAGCGGCTGGGCCAACCTCTACGTACACACGCTGCTGCGGGTGCGCATCCGCGACCTCACGGCGGGCTTCAAGATCTGGCGGGCCGACGCCCTGCGTGACATCGGCCTGGAGCGGGTGCAGTCGAACGGCTACAGCTTCCAGGTGGAGATGCACTACCTGGCCACGAAGCTCGGCCACACCATCCTGGAGGTGCCGATCCGCTTCGAGGAGCGCCGCGACGGCGACTCGAAGATGACCACCGCCACCAAGATCGAGAGCGCGCTGATGCCGTTCAAGCTGCGTACCCGGCACCGCAACATCGAGCGCTGACGGCCCACGGCCCGGGTGCCCGAAGCGCCCGGGCCCGCGCCACCCCGCCGCCGGTCGGCCACCCTCGGCCACTGGGCCGGCGGGTTCCGGCGGAGGACCGCGCGAGCTCGACCCCTACGGGCTCCGGCAGGCCGGCGAGCTCAGCGGTAGACCGCCCGGTGGGCCGCGCCGATCACCCCGGCGTAGAGGCCCCCGGTGACCGCCCGGTCGCGGGCCAGCGCCGCCCGGGCCGCGTTCGCGCCCGGCGCGCCGTGCACCCCGCCGCCCGGGTGCGCCGAGGAGCTGGCCAGGTACAGCCGGTCCACCGGGGTGTCCGCGCGGCCCAGGCCGGGGATCGGCCGCAGGAAGAGCTGCTGGTACGCCGCGGCGGTGCCGCCGCCCAGCGCCCCGCCGACCAGGCTCGGGTCGCCCCGTTCCAGGTCCGCCGGGCCGGCGACGTGCCGCCCGACGATCCGGGCCCGGAAGCCGGGGGCGGCTGCCTCCAGCACCTCCTCCATCCGGTCCACGTGCGCGGCGACGTCCTCGGCCCGCCAGTTCCGCCGGAACGGCAGGTGGGTGTACGACCAGAGCGACTCGGTCCCGGCCGGCGAGCGGCTCGGGTCGGCGACGCTCATCTGCCCGAGCAGCAGGAACGGGTCCCGGGGGATCTCGCCCCGGGCCAGCTCGGCGGCGTAGCCGGTCAGGCCGTTGAGGTCGGCGCCGAGGTGCACGGTGCCGGCGGTGGCCACCGTCGGGTCGGTCCACGGCACCGGCCCGGACAGCGCCCAGTCGACCTTCAGGGTGGACCCGTCCCACCGGAAGTGCGCCAGGTCCTCCACCAGCCGGGGCGGCAGCGCCGCCGGGCCGACCAGGTCCAGGTAGAGCGCGGGGGCGGGCACGTCGGCCAGCACCGCGCGGCGGGCCCGCCAGGCGGTGCCGCCGACGGTGCGTACCCCCATGGCCCGGCCCCGGGCGGTGAGCACCCGGTCCACCCGGGCGTCGTAGAGGATCCGGCCGCCCCGGGCGGCGAGCCGGTCCACCAGCGCGTCGGTGATCCGCTGTGCCCCGCCGACCGGGACCGGCCAGCCGACCTGCTGGCCGAGCATGGCCAGCAGCCAGCCGTACACGCCGGAGCCGGCCTCGTCCGGCGACAGGTCGGTGTGCAGGGCGCAGCCGGCCAGCAGCAGGGTGCCGCCCTCGCCGTCGAACATCTCGTCGCCGAGCTTGCGCACCGGCACGACGAGGCGGCGGGCCAGCCGCAGCGCCCCGCCCACTCTCAGCCGGCGCAGCAGGCCGAGCCCGCCGCGTACGGGCGGGAACGGGGTGGTGATGGTCTCCAGCATCGGCCCGGCGACGTCCAGCCATTCGGCGTACGAGCGCCGCCACCGCTCGCCGTCGCCGGGCGCGAACGCCTCCAGCGAGGCCGCCGTGGCGTCGAGGTCCCGGTTCAGCACCGCCGCCCGGCCGTCGGGCAGCAGGTGGGCCAGCACGTCGGGGGCGTGGGTCCAGGTCAGGCCGTGCCGGTCCAGCTCCAGGCCGGCCAGCACCGGGGAGGCGTACCCGAGCGGGTAGAAGGAGCTGTACAGGTCGCTGAGGTAACCGGGGGCGGTCACCTCGGCCGAGCGCACCGCCCCGCCGGGCGCGCCGGTCGCCTCCAGCACCAGCACGTCCCAGCCTGCGTCGGCCAGCAGGTTGGCGGCCACCAGGCCGTTGTGGCCCGCGCCGACGACCACGGCGTCCGCCGTCTGCACCCCGGTCGAGATCATCCGACCCGGCTACCCGGCCGGTTACCAGGTGAAACGCGTTTGCGCCGCCGGGGCCGGGGCATCCACCGCCGCATGTACACGGTTTCGCAGCTCATAGGTGGAGTGTGGGGCGCGGGCGGCACGGGCGGCGAGTTCGTCGTGCGCGACCCGGCCGACGGCTCGCCGGTCAGCACCGTGCCGGTGGCGACGGCGGACGAGGTCGGCAAGGCGGTGGAGGCCGCGCGGGGCGTGGCGGCCGACTGGGCGGCGACCGCCCCGGCCGAGCGGGCGGCTGCCCTGCACCGGGCCGCGGACGCGGTAGAGGCCACGACGGAGGAGCTGGCCGCGGCGATCACCGCCGAGATGGGCAAGCCCCTGGCGGACTCCCGGGGCGGCGTCGAGGCGGGTGTCGGCACCCTGCGACAGTACGCGGAGCTGGCCCCGCTGCGCGGCGGTCGGACCCTGCTCGGCGGCGCGGACGCCATCGATTTCATGACCCCGCAGCCGCGCGGGGTGGTCGCCGCGATCACCCCGTGGAACGACCCGGTGGCGGTCGCCTGCGGGCTGCTCGGCGCAGCCCTCGTGACCGGCAACGTGGTGCTGTACAAGCCGAGCGAGCGGACCCCGGCGACCGGGTGGCTGCTGGCGAGGGCGCTGGACGGCGCGCTGCCGCCCGGGGTGCTGTCGTTGCTCACCGGGGGCGGCGAGGTCGGCGCGGCGCTGGCCTCCGGTGACGTGGACGTGGTGGCGCACGTCGGCTCCACCGCCACCGGCCGGTCGATCGCCGCGGCGGCGGCCCGGACCGGCGCCAAGGCGCTGCTGGAGAACGGCGGCAGCGACCCGCTCGTCGTCGACGCCGGCGTGGACCCGGTCTGGGCGGCGGAGCAGGCGGCGCTGGGGTCGTTCGCCAACGCCGGGCAGATCTGCGTCGCGGTGGAGCGGATCTACGTGCACCGCGACGTCGCCGAGGACTTCGCCGACGCCTTGGTGCGGCGGGCCGAGGCGCTGCGGACGGGACCCGGGCGGGACCCGGGGACCGAACTCGGGCCACTGGTCGACCGGCGGCACCGGGACCACGTGCACGGGCAGGTGACGGCGGCGGTGGCCGACGGGGCGCGGGTGCGCACCGGCGGCGCGCTGCCGGACGGGCCGGGGGCGTTCTACCCGGCGACCGTGGTCACCGACTGTCGGCACGACATGGTCCTGGTCCGCGAGGAGACGTTCGGTCCGGTCGCCCCGGTGGTCGTGGTGGACTCGTTCAGCGAGGGGCTGCGGTGCGCCGCCGACTCGCCGTACGGGCTGGCCGCAACGGTGCTCACCAGATCGATGAGCCACGCCCATCGGGCCTGGCGGGAACTCCCGGTCGGCACGGTCAAGGTCAACGCCGTCTTCGGCGGCGCTCCGGGCGGCGCCGCCCAACCACGCCGCGCCAGCGGCCAGGGCTTCGGCTACGGCCCGGAACTCCTCGACGAGTTCACCGCCACCAAGGCGGTCCACCTGCAGGCCCCCGGCGGCGGCCACTGGTGAGCGACCCCCGGCCCGTCTCGTCGAGGAGTTCCGCACCGCCCCCGCCGGGGCGGTGGCGGTGCGGGTCGCGGGGTCAGTCGCCGCGGGCCCGACGGGTCTGCCGGTCGTTGGCCTTCTCGATGGCCTTGACCAGTTCGGGCTTGGTCATCCGGGAACGGCCGGGGACGTCCAGCTTGCGGGCCACCCCCATCAGGTGGTCCTTGGTGGCGTTGGCGTCCACCCCGCCCGCCGTGGGGGCCCGCCGCTCCGGGCCGCCGCCGGCCGCCTGGCGGTCGCTGGGTCCCCTGCGGCCCTTGGGCTCCCAGTGGTCGCCCACCTTCTCGAACTCGTGCTTCACGGCGGCGAAGGCGGTGCGGTGCGCCCGCTCCCCCTCGCCGTACGTCTCCACCGCCGAGTCGTGCGTCTTCTCCCAGGTGCGCTGCGCCTTGTCCGGGGAGCGCCGCAGCGTGCTGGGCAGTACCTCGCGCCCGGGCATGTGATTCCTCCTCCGCCTCGACTCCTTACTTACGGACTACCCACGGACCGCTCCCCCACCCCACCCCACCTCCCCTGCGCGCACAGGAGGAGGGGCGGGTTTGGTGAGTTTTGGGGTTGGGTACGGGCGGGGCCAGGCGAGCAACGGGGTGGCCGGCACCCGGGCCGCCGGGGCGCAGGGGGCAGTCATGACAGCGACGACGGAACCGGGCACGGCTCCTCCCCCCGGGCCGCTGCGGCTCCCCCGGCGGGTACGCCAGCTGAGTTGGCACACCTGGCGCGGGGTGCTGGTGCGCAGCGGTCGGGCCTTCGTGAAGGACAACTGCGCGGACTGGGCCGCCGCGCTCACCTACTACGGGGTACTCGCGCTGTTCCCGTCCACCATCGTGGTGGTCGCCCTGGTCGGGCTGGTCTCCGACGGCGAGCGGACGGTGGACACCGTGATCGACCTGGCCCGCGAGGTGGGGGCCGGGTCGGTGGTCGGCAACGACGGCTTCGTGAGCGTCGTACGGGGCGTGGTGGACCAGCAGAGCGGCGCGAAGGTGCTGCTCAGCTTCGGTCTGCTCGGCGCGCTCTGGTCGGCGTCGGGGTTCATCGGGGCGTTCACCCGGGCCTCCAACGCCATCTACGGGGTGCAGGAGGGGCGGCCGGTCTGGAGGCTGCGCCCGTTGCAGATCGGCCTCGCCGCCGTGACGCTGGTGCTGCTGGCCGTGGTGGCCACCGGCCTGATCGTCAGCGGCCCGGTCACCGATGCGGTGGGCGACCTGGTCAACGCCGGCGGGCTGGCCCGGACGGTGTGGAGCGTCGCGAAGTGGCCGGTGCTGGCCATGGTGATGATGGGGCTGCTGTCGCTGCTGTTCTGGATCGCCCCGAACGTGCGCCAGCCGCGGTTCCGCTGGCTCACCCCGGGTGGAACGGTGGCCCTGGTCTCCTGGGCGCTGGCCTCCTTCGGCTTCGGCCTGTACGTGGCGAACTTCGGCTCGTACGACGTCACCTACGGCAGCCTCGGCGCGGTCATCGCGTTCCTGGTCTGGCTCTACCTGTCGAACTGCGCACTGATGCTCGGCGTGCAGATCAACGCCGAGCTGCAGCGGGGCCGGCAGATTCAGGCCGGCGACCCCGACCCGGGCGAGCCGGTGCTGCAACCCCGGTCACCGGCCGATTCGTGACCGTCTGCCGCCTTCTGCCGCCTTCCGGGCGTCCCCTTCGGTTTACCGGCGGCCCCCTCGGGTAGCGCAGGAGGCATGGAACGTGGCAGCAGCAAGCACAGCCCGAGGGTCGACGAGCAGATGAGCCAGGAGGTCAGCGGCCTGGTCCAGGGCCCGGGGACCGGTGGCTCGCGGGTCGACGAGTCCCGGCAGCCCGAGCCCGCGGGCGAGGACCAGCCGGAGCCGACCACGGCGCCGGCCGGCGAGCTGCGCACCGGCTCCCCGCAGGGCATGAGCTCCTCCGACGTGGAGGCGCGCAGCCGGCTCGGGCGGTTCATCACGATGACCGCCCTGCCCGGCGACCGGGACACGCTGGTCGCGAACGCGCGCGACAACGACGCGCCCGACGACATCGTCGCCGCCCTGGAGGGCCTGCCGCCGGGCACCCGTTACCAGACGATCTCCGAGGTGTGGGCCGCCCTCGGGCACAAGAACGAGACGACGCGCTGGTGACCGGATCGGCCCACGATCCGGCGACGCACCGGCGCACTGAGGAGGATTGTCGATGAGTGGTGTCACCGAACACGTTGACGTGTCCGTCCCGATCCGGACCGCGTACGACCAGTGGACCCAGTTCGAGGAGTTCCCGCACTTCATGGAGGGGGTGCAGGAGGTCCGGCAGGTCTCCGACACGAAGACCCACTGGACGGTGGAGATCGCCGGGGTCAAGCGCGAGTTCGACGCCGAAATCACCGAGCAGCTGCCCGACGAGCGGGTCGCCTGGCGGTCCACCGGCGGCACCCAGCAGGCCGGCGTGGTGACCTTCCACCGCCTGGACGAGGGCAAGACCCGGGTCACCCTCCAGCTCGAGTTCGAGCCGCACGGCGTGGTGGAGCAGGCCGGCGACAAGCTCGGCGTCGTCGACCGCCGGGCCAAGGGCGACCTGGAGCGGTTCAAGCAGTTCATCGAGCGGCGCGGTCAGGAGACCGGCGCCTGGCGGGGCGCCGTCGACCGCCCCCAGCCCTGATCCCCCGGACACGCGCTGACGATGGCCGCCGGCTTCCGGCGGCCATCATCGTGTCCGGGTACGGCGGCGGCGCGGCCGTTTGCGATCACCCGCCCCGGGTACCGCGACAGCATGACCGACAACGACAGCCACGTGTGGCGTGACGAGGAACGGCTCCCGCTGAAGGACCTGGACCGGGCGATCGCCCGGTCGACGCTCGACGGGCAGTCCGACGACGTGACGGCCAACGACGCCGGCGAGGAGGCCACCTTCGGGCACGGCCCGGAGGCGGTGGACCGCGGCGCGGCGCCGGCCGAGCGGGAGCGCGAGCGCACGGACGCCGACCGGGCGTACCGGGCGTCGACCATGGGACGGACCGGCCCGGACAACATGTGATGCCCAGCCGCCCCGCCCCGGACGACGAGCGAGCGGGTCGGCGCCAACCGCGCGTGGTCGGCGGGTCAGCGCCGCCGGGTGGTGGCGGCGTGCAGGGCGAACAGCACCACGGCGAGGACCGTCAGCGCGGGCCCGAGGGCCTGGACCGAGGTGTTGCTGACCAGCACGCCGATCCCGGTGGGCACCAGCGCGCCACCGAGCCCGGCGACGGCGATCTGCACCCCGATGGTCCGGTCGGCGTGGGCGGCGCCGACCCGCTCGGCGGTGGTGAGCATGAGCAGCGGGAACACCGGCGCGGCGGCGAAGCCCAGCACCAGCAGGCCGGCCACCGCCACCCAGGCCGGGGCGGGCAGGGCGATCAGCGCGGTGCCCGCGACCATGCCGAGCAGGCTCCCGCGCAGCACCTTCGCGGCGCCGAGCCGTTCGGACCCGATGCCCTGGACCACCCGCCCCACGAACAGACTCCCCCAGTAGCCCGAGACGCAGACGCCGGCCACCCCGGCGGTCAGCCCTCGCCCCTCGGTGAGCAGCAGGAACGCCCAGAGCCCGGCGGCGATCTCGATCGCGACGTACACCGCGAAGGCGAGCGAGCCCAGCCAGACGGCCGGCAGTCGCAGGGTCTCGCGTACCCGGACCGGGGCGGCGGCCTCCTGCGGCCCGGGGTCGGGTGATCCGGGCCCGCCCGCACCCCGTTCCCGCCACGCCCGCACGGTGAGGGCGAACGCGGCGGCGAGGGCGAGCTGGGCGGCGGCGACCAGGCCGTACCCCCAGCGCCAGGAGAGGCCGTTGGCGAGCGCCCCGGTCATGATCAGCGGGCCGATGGCCACACCGAGGCCGAAGAACGCGTGCATCCAGTTCATGTGGCGCGGCCCGAACGCCCCGGCCGCGTACGCGTTGAGCCCGGAGTCGATCGCCCCGGAGCCGAGCCCGAGCACCAGCGCGCAGGCCGTCATGACGGCCAGGACGGGGCTGGTGGCGTAGCCGGTGAGGGCCAGGCTGGCCAGCAGGGTGCTGCCGGCCAGCAGCCGACCGACGCCGAGGCGGGCCAGGGTGAACCCGGCCAGCACGCTGGAGGTGAGGTAGCCCACGGTGCCGGCCGTGAGCACCAGGCCGACCGCCTCGGTGGGCACGTCGAAGTCCGCCCGGATGGACGGCCAGCCGACCCCGATCAGCCCGTCGGGCAGGCCGAGGCTGACGAACGCGAGGTAGGCGAGCAGGAGCAGCGAGGCGCGGGGCGGGGCGGGGGTGGACACGGCCGCCCATCCTGCCCCACCCCAGGCCGACCCGCCCAGGCCGGTCGGGGCCACGTCCGCCGGTAACAAACACCCGCGGCAACCACTACCCCCGAAACGACAAAAAGCGCGGTACGGGTGGCCGTGAAGGCGGACAGGTCATCCAGAATCGACCGATCGGGTGACGGCGATCGGCGGGTGCCGCGTAAGACTTTCGGAATGCAGCAGGCATCCGGGTTTCTCACCGTTCGTCAACGCCGCCTCGCCTGGCTCGGCTTCCTCCTCGCCGCCGTCCAGGCGCCGGTGGCAGCCAAGTTCGCCACCGACGACTCCTGGCTGTTCAGCCTCTGTGTCGCCCTGATGGTGGCCACGGTGATCGTCGCGGACGACGCCTCGCGTCGCCGCCCCGCCGGCGCGCCCTCCTCCGACTAGCCCTCGGCCGGCCCCGTGCCCCTGCTCGGGGCGCGGGTTCAGCCTTCGGCGTCCGGCCGCGCCTCGTGCCCGGCTCGACCCCGGGTGCGCCGCCGCTCCTTCATCTCCGCCTCGTACAGGTGCCGCCGGCCGCCGACCAGCTCCTCACGGGCCCGGCGGTCGAGGTCCCGGAACAGCGCGTGGTACCCGTCGTCGAAGTCCTCGACGATCTGGAAGGTCCACCGGCCGGCGATCACGTTTCGGCCGAGCAGATCGGTGGCGATCCGATCGGCGATCGCGTCGTGCCCGGCCGCGCGGAACTTCGCCACGGCGTCGTCGAGCATCAGGTCGGCGTGGCCGATGAGCTGGTGCATCGAGTAGAGATGCCCGCGGGCCCGCTCCACGGTCTCCAGCGCCTCGCTGAGCCTGCCCAGCGCCACGACGGCGGCGTCGCTCACCCCCGGCGGGCGGCGGTGCTGCTCGTCGGGTCCGTCCTGGTGTCCCATCCGTCCCTCCACGTGTCGGCCGCGCGGCGTACGCGCGTCCTCCCTTCTGCCCCGTCGCGACCGGGTCAATCCCCCCGGCCGATGCCGGCCGATGGGCGGATGACCCGGCACCGGCCGAGCGGCCGACTCCGCCCGGGTTACCCGACGGTTAACCTCGCTTCTCATGCGCGTGCCGTCGAACCAGGTGGTCAGCCGTTCCGCAGCGGACTCCGCCAACACCGTCCTCACCCGGCTGACCGTCGCGATCGGCACCGCCGGGCTCACCGCGGCGACGGCCCGGCCCGGGCTGCTCGCCGAGATCGACCAGCACGCCGCGGCCGTTCGGGACAGCCTCGACGGTGATCGCCGGCCGCTGAGCCCGGCCGCGCTCGCCGGGTACGCCGAGGGCGTCCGGGACGCGGCGCGGGAGCACGGCTGGCAGCCGCCCACCCGGTCGACGGACTGGTCGCAGCCCGACTGGACGCTGGCCCGCCTGCTGGCGGTGTGCGCCCTGGCCCGCTCGCTGGAGACCGGCCCGGCGCCGCTGCCCACCCTCTGACGTACGCGAGCGGGGAGGGGGCCCGCGCGGACCCCCTCCCCGTGCTCCTCCCGTCAGCTACCCGGGCGGCCGAACTGCTGGGTCTCGTCCCCCGGCGTGCCGCCGGAGCGGTACGCGCCCTGCTGCCCGCCGCGAGCGCCGGACATCGACCCCTCGGGCTGGGGCATGGCCTGGGTGCGCTCGGCGCCCGCCCGGTCGGCCATCTGGCGTTCGACGTCGCCCCGGCCGGCGGCCTGGGCCTGGCGGTGCGCCCGCAACGCCCGGGACTCCTCGGCGGCCCGGTTGAGCCAGCCCTCCCAGCGGTTCTGCATCGGCCGCACCAGGCCGCCGCCGACCCCGATGATCAGGATGCCGGCCACCGTGGCGAGCACCGCGATCAGCACCGGAGTGGTGACGGTGGTGGCGATGCCCACCTGGTTCAGCGCCGCGATGACGCCGAGCGCCAGGATGAAGATCGCTGTCACGTCGGCCAGCACCCGACCGTACGAGAGCCCGCCCAGGAAGCCGGTGACCAGGTCGCGCACCGCGTTGGCGATCGCCGCGGCCACCACCACGACGATGATCGCGATGAACGCCCGGGGCAGCCAGGCGACCACGCCCCGGATCAGGTCGCTGATCGCGTTCGGCCCCCACACCCCGAAGGCGAACTGCAGGGTGAACAGCAGGACGGCGTAGTACGCCAGTTTCGCCAGGATGTCGCTGGCGTCGTACTTGGTGCGTTCCAGCGCGCGCTTCACGCCGCCCCGTTCGACCGCGCGGTCGAACCCCACCCGTTCCAGTACCGTGTCCACGATCTTGAGGACCGCTTTGGCGATGAGCCACCCCACCACGAGGATCACGATGAACGCGATCGCCCTCGGGATGAAGAGCAGCACCGACCTCCACATATCGGTCAGGGCGGTCCCGATGTCTACCTGCCCGACCGCGAGGGTTTTCTGCATGGTGTCCCTCCTGTCGCATGGACTTCGGCGCGCGCATACCCGGTCCGCCTGACAGCACGCCGCGACACGGGCAACGATTTTCCCGGCATCTCCGTCCAGAACTACCCTGACCTGCACTGATGCGTACCGGGAGCGGGCGACGACGCGCCGCGCGCCGCCGCCCCGGCACGCGATCGGGCAGCCGTCAGGGCGCTCCGGCTAGGCTGCGGGCATGCCAGGCACGGTCGGGCGAGTACCCACGCCAGCAACGCGCGCCGCGTCGGAGACAGGGGCCTCCGGGGCGGCGAGCGTCGTTCTCGGCCATCCCTGGGCCGGCACGGCGCTCGGCCCGCCCCAGGGCTGGGACCCTGGGTTACGCGGGGTGGTGGACCTCATCCTCGCCTCGCCGGTGCCGATGGCGTTCACGTACGGCGACGACCACCTACTGCTCTACAACGACGGTTACGCGGCGCTGATCGGCGACCGCCACCCGGGCGCGGTGGGCCGGCCGGCAGCCGAGGTGTTCGCCGACGTGTGGGCCGAGCCGGGCGTCGGCGACGTGATCGACCGCGCCTACCGGCAGGGCGAGTCGTCCCTGGAGAAGGAGGCGGCGCTCCCGTTCGACCGGCACCGCCCCGGCTCCCGCGAGCAGGCCGTGTTCACCCGGGGCCACTCCCCGGTGCGGGACAGCGCCGGACGGATCGTCGGGGTGCTGACCGTCGCCGCCGAGACCAGCCAGGTCACCGAGCAGTTGCAGAGCCTCAGCGACGTGGCCGCCGCGCTGG
The DNA here is from genome assembly GCF_040296145.1 of Micromonospora sp. NPDC002296. Taxonomy (NCBI): domain Bacteria; kingdom Bacillati; phylum Actinomycetota; class Actinomycetes; order Micromonosporales; family Micromonosporaceae; genus Micromonospora; species Micromonospora sp. NPDC002296. The sequence goes on along the minus strand of NZ_JBEOWQ010000005.1, from coordinate 72,602 downwards.
CCGGCACGCTCACCCTGGACGACGTCGCCCGGGTCGCCCTGCGTTACCTGCTGACCGCGTTCGACACCGACCGGGTCACGTTCGGCGTGGACGACGGCGCGGGTTGGCGCACGGTCCGGCGGGTGCGCGGCGAGTTGCTGGACGAGGCCGACGAGCGGCTGCCCCCGCTCTGGCGGCGCTCGCCCGCCGACTCCCCCGGGCCGCTGGTCGTGGCCGCCCGCAGTGGCGTGCCCCAGTTCGTCGGCGACGGGCAGCCGCTGCGGGACATCGCGGTGGACCGGCACGACCAGAAGGTCCGGGCGCTGGCCGCCCAGCCGCTGCGGACGTCGGCCCTGCGCGGTGGCCTGACCGTGGGCTACCACGAGGCCCACCCGTGGCCGGCCGCCGAACGGGCCCTGCTGGCCGCCTCGGCCGAGCTGATCGGTCAGGCCGCCGAGCGCGCCCGCCGATTCGAGACCCAGCACGGCACCGCCCAACTCCTGCAACGCAGCATGCTGCCCGAGCGCCTGCCGGACCTGCCCCGGCTGCGGATCGCCGCCCGGTACGACCCCGGCGTCGACGGCAACGCCGCCGGTGGGGACTTCTACGACGCGTTCCTGCTGCCCACCGGCGAGCTGGGCATCGTGCTCGGCGACGTGGCCGGGCACGACGTGCAGGCGGCGGCGAGGATGGGCCAGGTCCGCGCGGCGCTGCGCGCGCTGGCCCTGGCCGACCCCCGGCCGGACGCCGTGCTCACCGGGCTGGACCGCCTGGTGGGCAGCCTCGGTACCGAGACCGGCACGTACGAGCTGTTCGTGACCGTGGTCTTCGCGGTTGTCGACACGCAGCGGGAGCTGCTCACCCTGGCCAGCGCCGGGCACCCCGCACCGCTGGTGCGCCGCGCCGGCCCCGACGGCGAGCCGGTGGCGCGGTACCTGGACGTGCCGCCCGGGGCCCCGCTCGGCCTGGGCTGCGCTCCGCGCACCACCACGGCCCCGTTCGCCCCGGGGGACACCCTGCTGCTGTTCAGCGACGGGGTGGTGGAGCGGCGGTGGCAGAGCCTGACCGCCGGGCTGGACGACCTGGCCGCCGCTGTGGCCGGCGCCCCCAGCGGCGACCCGCGGGCGCTGTGCGCGGTCGCGACCGCCGCCGTGGAAGGCGCCACCGAGGACGACGTCGCGGTGCTGGCGGTGGAGCACGCGCTGATGCCGAGCCGCTCGGCGAGCATGGAGGTGCCGGCGGAGCCGACCGCACCGAGCCGGGTGCGGCACTGGCTGACGGCCCAGCTGACCGGCTGGCAGGTGCCCGAGGCGGTGGTCGGGGCCGCCGTGCTGTGCACCAGCGAGCTGACCACCAACGCGCTGCTGCACGCCGGAACCGCCGCCCGGGTCGAGATCGACCTCAGCCCGGAGCGGCTGCTGGTGTCGGTGGCCGACTCCGGCACCCGGGGCACGGTGAGCCGGGCCCGCACCGACACGTTGAGCAGTCGGGGCCGCGGGCTCGGCCTGATCGAGCAGCTCAGCGACGCCTGGGGCACCGACCCGACCGTGCGCGGCTCGACGGTCTGGTTCGAGATCCTCGTCCCGTCGGGGTAGCCGGGCGTCGGCGGCGGGCGGACCGGTCGGGAGGGGACGTACGGCCACCGAGAGCACGGTGGCGCCTGACGAGGTCGACGAACGCCTGCCACGATCCCGGGTCGAACCGCAGCGTCCCGCCGTTCCGACCCCTCGCGTCCCGGACGAGGACCATGCCGGGCAGGTTTTCCGCCACCTCGCCGCAGGACCCTCCGTTGATACCGGATCGGGTCGACCTGTGCCACCGGGCCCCGGTCACGTCCATGCCTGCACCGCCTCCCTGATCAGATCGAGTGACTGCCGCCGCGAGAGTCCTCGCCCCGGACGATCTCCTACGTGCGCCGGAGTGCGACAAGGTCGTCCGCCTGGGCCACCACGCGCCTCCGGACCTGGTGATCGAGGTGCGCGACCACCGGACCGTCCGCCGGGGTGGCCAGAACGGAGCCGTCCCGCGGTCCAGAGTAGATCTCGGCGCCCTCCGGCACCACGAGATTCCGCACGTGCGAGGGATCGATGACCTTGGTCGGGTGGAGGAGCTGGTCGGGCTGCGCGCCGGCAGGGCCGGCGGATCAGTTGCGGGCGGCACGCATACCGGGACCGCCGACGGGGCAAGGTCCGTCACCACCTGCCCACGGCCGTGGGCGAGGTCGCGAAAGGTGGTGCGGTGGAACCGGTAGACGTCGCGTTCGCGGTGGTGGGGCTGGGCGCCCTGCTCGCCGGGATCCTCCCCCGGCTGCTGGAGCGCCGGCCATTGTCGATGCCGATCGCGTTCCTCGGCCTGGGCATGCTGATCTTCATCCTGCCCACCGGTCTGCCCAGCCCGGACCCGCTGGCGCATCCCGAGGTCGCCACCCACCTCACCGAGATCGGCGTGATCGTCGCGCTGATGGGTGCGGGTCTCAAGATCGACCGGCCGTTGAGCTGGGCCAGGTGGTCGTCCACCTGGCGGCTGTTGGCCATCGCGATGCCGATCTGCATCGCGGCCGTGGCGCTGCTCGGCTGGTGGTGGGCGGGCCTGGTGCCCGCCACCGCGCTGCTGCTGGGCGCGGCGCTGGCCCCGACCGACCCGGTGCTCGCCGCCGACGTGCAGGTCGGCGAGCCGACCGACGTGGAGGACTCCGAGGACGAGGTGCGCTTCGCGCTGACCTCGGAGGCCGGCCTCAACGACGGCCTGGCCTTCCCCTTCGTGTACGCGGCCATCGCGATCGCCAGCACCAGCCTCGCCCCGGCGGACTGGTTCGCCGACTGGTTCACCGTGGACGTGCTGTACAAGCTGGCCGTCGGTGTCGGCGGCGGGCTGCTGGTCGGCTGGCTGCTCGGCAAGCTGTTCTTCCGGGCCCCGAGCAAGCTGCGGCTCGCCCGGCACGCCGAGGGCTTCCTCGCGCTGGCCGCCACGTTCCTCGCGTACGGGCTGGTGGAGGTGGTCGGCGGCTACGGCTTCCTGGCCGTCTTCGTGGCGGCCCGGGCGATCCGGGCGGCGGAGCGGACCCACGAGTTCCACTCGGTGCTGCACGACTTCGCCGAGCAGATCGAGCGGCTGCTGACCGTCCTGCTGCTGCTGCTCTTCGGGGGCGCGGTGGTCGGCGGTCTGCTCGCCCCGCTGACCTGGCCGGCCGCGCTGGTCGGGCTGGCGCTGGTCTTCGTGGTCCGACCGCTGGCCGGGTGGCTGTCGCTGCGTGGCGCGCCGGGCCGACCGACGGAACACTGGGTGATCTCGCTGTTCGGCATCCGGGGCGTCGGCTCGCTCTACTACCTGGCGTACGCGACGACGAAGGCGGACTTCCCGCAGGCCGACCTGATCTGGGCCACGGTCGGTCTGGTGGTGATCGTCTCGGTGGTGGTGCACGGGGTCGCCGCCACCCCGGTCATGCAGCTCCTCGACCGCGCGGGCGAACGCACCGAGGACCCCTCCGAACGCACCGCCACTCCCACCCCCGCCTGAGCCCACCCGCGATCTTGCACTTACGGCCCGGGCATAACGGGCGAAGGCCACAGAGTGCGGGCCGTAAGTGCAAGATCGACGAGGACGGGACGGGACGGGGTGGGGTGGGGTGGGGTGGGGTGGGTCTGGGCGGTGGGTGGGTCAGGTGGGGGTCAGGCGGGTGGCCAGGGCGCGGCCCAGGTCGCGGCCCGAGCGCCAGGCGGTCTGCACCCGGGGCTTGCCGAAGGCGTCGCCGGCCAGCCCGATGCCGTCGGCGTCCAGGTGGTACGTCCCGGCCCCGCCGGGCACGGTCGGCGTGGCGTACGTCCAGCGGTGCACGTGCACGAGCGCGGCGGGCTCGGGCAGGCCGAGCAGGTCACGGACGGCCTGCTCGATGGCCCGGCCGGCCCCGGTCGGCTGGGCGAGGTGACCGGCGGCGAACGTCGGCGTGGTGTGCGCGACCAGCACCGGGGCGCCGTCGCCGCGCCGGTCACCGTCGTCGCAGACGAGCGTGAGCAGGGGATGGTCGTTGACGAACGCGCCGCGGAAGTCGGACCAGGAGCGGGCCGGGAAGCGCAGCACCGCGCTCAGCGTCGGCGACCACCGCTGCGCCTGCACGGCGGCGGTGGCCGCAGCGAGCGCCGGGTCGAGCAGCAGGGCCGCCTGCGGGCCGGGCACGGCCAGCGCCACGGCGGCGCAGGGCGAGCCGTCGACGGCCGGCCCCGGGTCGACGCCGAGCACCAGCCGGTCGACCACCACCGGCAGGTCGGCGGCCAGGTGCTCGACCAGCGACCGCAGCCCGCGCGGAGCCGCCCAGCGCACCGGCCCGGGGACCTCGCGCCGGCCCTGCGCGGAGTACGCCACGAAGGTGTCGGTCCACTCCCGGGCCAGCCCGGCGGCCGCCCAGCCGCGCACCACCTCGGCGAAGTCGGGGTCGCTGACAGTGAAGTACGCCGCGCCGATGTCCGCCGGGCGCCCGTCGAACCGCTTGCTGGCCATCCGGCCGCCCGCCACCCGGGCACGCTCCCGGATCTGCACCGGGACGCCCGCCCGGGCCAACTCGGCAGCGCACGCCACCCCGGCGATCCCCGCCCCGACCACCACGACCCGTGTCCGGTCCGCATCCATCCTGGTGATGGTAGGGCGTTTCCCGGCCGGCCCCGGCCCCGGCACGCGCGCAGCCGGCGCGCGGGGGCGGACAGGCGGAGGGACAGGCAGGGGCGCTCGCCCCGGCCCGGCCTCGCCCCGGCCCGCCCCGGCCCGCCCCGGCAACCGGGCCCGCCCGGCCGGGTGGGCCGCAAGCTCCGTTGCCGGCCTGGCAAGCTGGCGGCATGGGCGACGACCTCGACCGCGCGCTCGCCGGGGTGGGGCCCCGGCTCCGCGCGCTGCGCCGGCAGCGCGAGACCACCCTGGCCGACCTCTCGGCGGCGACCGGGATCTCGGTGAGCACCCTGTCCCGGCTGGAGTCCGGCACCCGCCGGCCGACCCTGGAGCAACTGCTCCCGTTGGCCCGGGCGCACGGCGTGACGCTCGACGACCTGGTGGGCGCACCGCCCACCGGCGATCCGCGCGTGCACCTGCGCCCGGTCAGCCGGCACGGCCTGACCATGCTCCCGCTGACCCGCCGGGCCGGCGGCATCCAGGCGTACAAGCTGGTGATCCCGGGCGGTGGTCGCCGGCGGGAACCGGATCCGCAGACCCACGAGGGCTACGAGTGGCTCTACGTGCTCAACGGCCGGCTGCGGCTCGTCCTCGGCGAGCGGGACATGGAGCTGGCCCCCGGCGAGGCGGCCGAGTTCGACACCCGGGTGCCGCACTGGTTCGGGGCCGCCGACGGCGAGCCGGTCGAGTTCCTCAGCCTCTTCGGCAGGCAGGGAGAGCGCGCCCACCTGCGCGCCCGGCCGAAGGCCCAGCACCCGCCGGAGGGCTGACCCCACGGTCGTCCAGGGCCGTGCCCGGCGTACCCGCCTCCGGACGACTTCCTTGATCGTCTGCTGTTCACCGGCACGACACGCCGATCGAACCGTCCGTAACCAGCAGACGATCAACGGCCACCCCGGCGGGGTGGGGTGTTGAGGTCCAGCAGGCGACGCGCCCGCAGGGCCGGCACAGCTCGGGCACCCGCGGCACCGGACAAGCGACCGGCCGCCGTAGCGGGAGGTCAGCGTGGCGGCAGGCGGTGCAGCTCGACCCGGTCGAGCCGTCCCGCCGCCACCCGCGCCGTCAGGTAGGTGGCGTACGGCTGGCGGCGGCGGTCGGTCGGCGAACCGGGGTTGAGCAGCCGCAGCCCGCCCGGGGCGACGGTGTCCCACGGGATGTGCGAGTGGCCGAAGACGAGCAGGTCCGCGTCGGCGTACACGGCGGCGCAACGCTCCTCGCGGCGGGCGCGCGGGCCGGTCTCGTGCACCACGGCGACCCGCAGGCCGTCCAGCTCGACCCGGGCCACCTCGGGCAGCCGGGCCCGCAGCTCGGGCCCGTCGTTGTTGCCGTACACGCCGATCAGGCGGCGGGCCCGGTCCTCGATGGCGTCGAGCAGCGCGGCGTCCACCCAGTCCCCGGCGTGCAGCACCACGTCGGCGGCGGCGATCGCCGCCCAGAGCGGCTCCGGCAGGTCGCGGGCCCGCTTCGGCACGTGGGTGTCGGCCGTGATCACCAGGCGCATACCCGCAATTCTCGCCCCCGTGGGCCGGCGGGGGCGTGACCGGGTCTTCACAGGTCGGCAACAGGCGCGTACCTTGACGGAAACGCGTGGGAGCGCTTCCACGCACATCCATCGATCCGTGGAGAATGCCCCATGCGAAGCAGACCGGCGCTCGCGGCCCTCGCCGCCGGCGCGACCACACTCACCGCCGCCGCCACCGTCGCGGTCGGCCTCGTCGGATCCGCGCCGGCCGTGGCCGCCGACTCCGTGTTCTACGTCGACCCGCAGACCAACGCCGCCCAGTGGGTGGCCGCCAATCCGGGCGACCAGCGCGCCGCGGTGATCAGGGACCGGATCGCCGCCGTCCCGCAGGCCCGCTGGTACACCCGAACCAACACCTCCACCGTACGGGCCGAGGTGGACCAGTTCGTCGGGGCCGCAGCCGTGGCGGGGAGGATCCCGATCCTGGTGGTCTACAACATCCCGAACCGGGACTGCAGCGGCGCCAGCGGCGGCGGTGCGCCGAACCACGCCAGCTATCGGCAGTGGGTCGACGAGGTGGCCGCCGGACTGGCCGGCCGGCCCGCCTCGATCGTGCTGGAACCGGACGTGCTCCCGCTGATGACGAGTTGCCAGAGCGCCGCCCAGCAGGCCGAGACGAAGGCGTCCATGGCGTACGCCGGCAAGAAGCTCAAGGCCGGTTCGGCGCAGGCGAAGGTCTACTTCGACGCCGGGCACTCGGCGTGGCTCTCCCCCTCCGACATCGCCGCCCGGCTGACCGGCGCGGACGTCGCCAACAGCGCCGACGGCATCTCGCTCAACGTCTCCAACTACCGGACCACCGCCGAGTCCGTCGGGTACGCCAAGCAGGTCATCGCCGCCACCGGCGTGTCCCGGCTGAAGGCCGTGATCGACACCAGCCGCAACGGCAACGGTCCGGCCGGCTCGGAGTGGTGCGACCCGCCGGGGCGGGCGATCGGCACCCCGAGCACCACCGCCACCGGGGACGGCACGATCGACGCGTACCTCTGGGTGAAGTTGCCCGGGGAGGCCGACGGCTGCCTCGCCGGGGCCGGCCAGTTCGTCCCGCAGCGGGCGTACGACCTGGCGGTCGCCGCCGGGCCGGTCCCGACCACCGCGCCCCCAACGACCGCGCCCCCGACCACACCGCCCCCGACCACACCGCCCCCGACCACACCACCGCCGACCACGCCGGCCCGGGGCTGCGCGGTCACCTTCACCCCGAACACCTGGACCGGCGGGTTCACCGCCGAACTGCGGGTGACCAACCGGGGCGGCTCGCTCAACTCGTGGACGGTGGCCTTCACCGCCGGCCCCGGCGTACGGCTCACCAGCGGCTGGAACGGCGAGTGGAGCCAGAACGGCGAGCAGATCACCGTGCGCAACTCGGCCTGGAACGGCAGCCTGCCGGCCGGCGGCACGCTGAGCGTCGGTTTCCAGGGCACCTACTCCGGCGGCACGCTGCCCACCCCGGTCGGCTTCACCCTCAACGGGGCCGCCTGCTCCTGACCCCGCGACGGCGACGCCGACGCGCGTCGCCCCCGCCGGACCGCGGGGCCCCGCACCCGGGGCCCCGCGGTTCCGTGCCGTCGACGGCTGACCGGGGAGCGCCCGCGCACCGGCGATCGAGGGGACGCGCTCAGGCGCCCTGGCCCTGGTTCTGCATCAGCCCGCCGTCCATGAAGTACGTAGAACCGGTCACGTAGTCGGCGTCGTCGCTGGCCAGGAAGACCGCCAGCTTGCCGATCTCCTCCGGCTGGGCGGCCCGCTTCCACGGGATGCTCTGCACCTGCTCCTGGAGGTACGCCGGGTCGTCGATGGCCTTCTGGTTGAACGGGGTGAGCACCATCCCCGGCCCGATGTTGTTGACGTTGAGGTGCATCGGCGCCACCTCCAGGGCCAGGCTCTTGGCGAACTCCAGCAGCGCGCCCTTGCTGGCGTCGTAGTCGGAGCCGCCGGCCCGGGCCACCTCCTGGTGGACCGAGGTGATGTTGATGATCTTCCCGTGGCCGCCCTGGTCCCGGCGGTGCCGGACGAACCGGCGGGAGCAGAAGAACGCCCCGTAGACGTTGGTCCGGATGGCCCGGTCCCAGGTCTCGGTGTCCAGGTCGGCCACCGGGATGCCGGAGGCGTCCACCCCGGCGTCGTTCATCAGCACGTCGAGCGCCCCGAACTCCGCCAGGGCCTCGTCGAACATCGCCTCGACCTGGGACTCCTCGGTGATGTCGCACTGCACCACCACTGCCCGCCGGCCGGCCTGCGCCACCTTGTCCCGGGTGTGGTTGGCCCCGGCGTGGTCGTGCAGGTAGTGCACCACCACGTCGGCGCCCTCGCGGGCGAACTCGATCGCCGTGGCCTGGCCGATGCCCGAGTCCGAGCCGGTGATCAGGGCGGTCCTTCCGTCGAGCCGTCCGGTCATCAGCGTGCTCCCTCCGTTCGCCCCGCGCCTGTCGGCACGGTCCGGCGCGGGCCGTCCGCGCCCTGGCGTCGCCGCTCGCCGGCCTCGGTCAGCCAGCCGGCGGCGTTGATCAGTCCGATGTGCGAGAAGGCCTGCGGGAAGTTGCCGAGCTGCTCCCCGGTGTTTTGGTCGATCTGCTCGGCGAACAGGCCCAGGTCGTTCGTCCGGCCGACGAGCGACGTGAACATCCGCTCGGCCCGGTCCAGCTCCCCGGCCAGCGCCAGGCAGCTGGCCAGCCAGAACGAGCAGATGACGAAGCCGGCCGGATCTCCGTCCCAGCGGCGCAGCAGGCCGTCGCGGGACAGCCGGGCCTCGACGACGTCCATGGTGGAGCGCATCCGGTCGTCGTCGGCGGGCAGGAACCCCACCAGCGGCATGATCAGCACCGAGGCGTCCAACTCGTCCGAGCCGAAGGCCCCGGTGTACGCGCCGAGCCGGTCGTTCCAGCCGCGGTCCAGTACCGCCGCGCGGATTTCGTCCCGGGCGGCGGCCCAGCGGGCCAGGTCGGCGGAGTCACCGAGGCGGGGGCCGAAGCGCACCGCCCGGTCCAGAGCGGTCCAGCACTGCACCTTCGACGAGACGTAGTGCCGCTCCGCGTCCCGGGCCTCCCACATCCCGGCGTCCGGGCGGTGCCAGTCGGCGACCACCTGGTCGGCGAGGGCGCGCAGGAGCTGGTGCACCTCGGGGTCCATCGGATCGAGGTAGTGGCGCATCAGCCACGCCGCGTCGAGAACTTCCCCGAGCACGTCGGTCTGCCGCTGTTTCCAGGCGTCGTTGCCGACGAGGACCGGCCGGCTGCCGGCGTACCCGGCGAGGTTGTCGAGGCGGTGCTCCGTGAGGTCCCGCTCCCCCTCCACGCCGTACATGATGGGCACCGGCTGGTTCCCGATGCGGCCCATCGCGCGAGCCACCCAGGCGAACTGCCGGTTCGCCTCGTCGGGACAGGCCGCCAGCCAGAGCGCCTGCAGGGTGAGGCTGAAGTCGCGGACCCAGACGAAGCGGTAGTCGTAGTTGCGGTCCCCGCCGAGTTGCTCGGGCAGCGAGGTCGTCGCCGCGGCGACGATCGCGCCGCTGGGCTGGTAGGTCATGCCCTGCACGACCAGCGCGCTGCGGCGCACCTGCTCCGCGAACCGGCCGTGGTACGGATGCAGCCCGGCCCAGGACCGCCAGCCCGCCACCGCCTCGGCAACCGTCGGTGCCGCGTCCGGCGTCACGGGCGGGTCGGAGTCGTAGGTCGGTCCGTACCCCAGCGTGAAGCCGTACGACTCGCCGGCCCGGACGACGAACGTCGCGGCTGCCTCGCCCTCGCCGCACCGCACGGGCACGTCGCCGCGCAGTCGCAGGCGGGCCGCGCCGGCGGTCGCCTCCACCCCGTCGTCGGTGGGCACCAGGTACGGGACGACCCGGCCGTACTCGAACCTTGGGCGATAGCGCAGCCGAACCGGCACGGCGCCGGTGACGCCCTGCACCAGCCGGGCCAGCACCCGGGGCGAGTGCAGCCCGATGTCGTGGCCACGCGCGCCGGGCTCCAGCGCCAGCGTGTCGGTCACCGCCACCGAACCGTCCCGGGTGGTGAAGACGGTCCGCAGCACCAGGGTGTCCTCCAGGTAGGAGCGTTCGGTGGTGAAGTCGCCGTCGGGCCGGATCGACCAGTGGCCCGCGTCGTCGTCGAGCAGCCGCCCGAAGACCGACGGTGCGTCGATCCGCGCCGGGCACCACCAGTTGACCGATCCGGCCCGGTCGACCAGCGCCGCGCTGCGGCCGTCGGCCAGGAAGCCGTGCTCGCTGATCCGTCCGCTGTCCACGGCCGTGCCTACCCGGCGGCGCCGACCAGCATTCGTCGGGGCACCGCCGGATGCGGCCGGACCGGTCCCGCGCGTCGTCCCTCCCGGTCGGGGCGAGTCGACCGGAGACCGGCCCGGCGCGTCGGGCATCCGGATCGCGGCTGGGCCCACCGGACCGGGGGAAGGCGGCGCGTTACCGGCCGCCGCCCGGGGGAAGGCGGGAGGTCGACGAAGGAGGATGCTCATGAACAGGCCCTCGAATCCCACCGCGACCCTGCGATCCGGAACGTCGGGCGGAAACGACCTCCCGTCCGGCCCGGCGGGCCGCCCCACCCCGCCCGGCGGCGACGGCCACGGCCCGCCGACCGGGGCCCCGACCGTGACGATCGGGTCGTACCCGGACTATCCGTCCGCGCAGCGGGTGGTGGACTACCTGGCCGACAACCGGTTCCCGGTGGAGCGCACCGCGATCGTGGGGACGAACCTCACCCTGGTCGAGACGGTGCTGGGCCGGATGACCACGGGCCGGTCGGCCCTGGTCGGCGCGGGCACCGGCGCCTGGTTCGGCCTGTTCATCGGGCTGCTCTTCGGCATCTTCACCGCCGGCAACTGGGTGGCGGTGATCCTGGTCGGCCTGGTGATCGGCGCGATCTGGGGCGCGGTGTTCGGCGCGGTCGCCCACGCGATGACCGGTGGGCAGCGGGACTTCGCTTCCGCCAGTTCCCTGCGCGCCGGCCAGTACGCGGTCACCGTCGAGGCCGACCAGGCCGACCAGGCCCGGCAGCTGCTGGGCCGGATGCACCTGACGCCCACGGGCGCGACGGCCCGCTGAGGCCGACGGCCCCGGGGCTGTCCCCGGGGCTGTCGCTCCGCCCGAATCACCCGCTCGGACCACGCGACGGGAGACCGTCACGGCATCCCCGGGCCACCCTGGCCGGGGTCGGTGGCGAGGCGCGCGTGCAGGTGTTCGTCGTGGCGGCGGCCGTCGCCGTAACGGTACGACTCGCGCAGCGTGCCCTCGACGAGGTAACCCGCCCGCCCGGCCACCCGGCAGGACGCCACGTTCGGCACGGCGTGGCAGAGCTCGATGCGGTGCAGGCCCAGCGCCGCGAAGGCCCAGGTGGTGAGCCGCCGGACCGAGCCCGTGGCGACGCCCCGACCCCGGGCGGCGGGGACGGTCCAGTAGCCGATGCTGGCGTTGCCGCCGTCGATCCGGTGCAGCGACACCGCCCCGAGCAGTTCGGCGTCGCCCGGGTCGGCCACCGCGAGGGACATGTGCTCGCCGCTCGACCAGTCCGCCCGCCGACGCACCCAGTCGCGCGCCCGCGCCTCGTCCATGTCGCCCTGCGGGTTCCACGTCGCCACCTCCGGGTCACCGAGGGCGGCCAGCACGTCGGGGGCGTCGGCCGCCCGCCAGGGGCGCAGCAGCAGGCCGGGGGCGGCGAGTACGACGTGGTCCACGGGGCAGTCTGGCACGCCGCCGGCCCGGCCACCCGGAGGTTTTCCCGGCCGCCTCCCTTCAAATCCGAAGCTTCACACCCCAATGCACGTGCCCACACCCCTAACGCAGCCAAGAGTCGGTTGTTAAATTTTGAAAGAGTGCTACTGTTTCGGCATGACGGAGAGCCTGGACGGCGAGCGGATGGCCTGCTGGCGCGCCTACATCGAGGCGAGCCAGCGACTGTTCACCCAACTCGAGGACGACCTGCGGGCCGACAGCGAGCTGAGCTTCGCCGACTACCACGTGCTGGTCCTGCTCTCCGAGGCACCGGGGCAGCGGCTGCGGATGGGCGAGCTGGCCGGCCGGTTGGTCTTCTCACCCAGCCGGTTGACGTACCAGATCTCCTCGATGCAGAAGCGCGGCCTGGTGGCCAGGGAAGCCTGCCCCGCGGACCGTCGCGGCAGCGAGGCGGTGCTCACCGCCGCCGGGCTGCTGGCGCTGCGCGAGGCCGCGCCGCACCACCTGCGCTCCGCGCGCACGCACCTGATGGACGACCTCGACGACGCCGAGATCGCCTGCCTGAACCGGGTCTTCGAACGCCTCGGCCGGCGCCTGCGCGCCGACCGCGACGGATCGTCCACCCTGAGCGAATAAGGAGTTCGAGATGCCCGCCATCACCGTCGACGACGTCCTCGTCCTGCCCCGCCTGCCCCGGCTCGACGAGACCACTGTCTACCGGCCGGTCCGCCGGCTGACCACCGCCCCCAGCGGGCACGAGGGCGAGGGCTTCCCCGTCCGCCGGGCCTTCGCCGGGGTGCCGACGCACGAGCTGGACCCGTTCCTGCACCTCGACCAGATGGGCGAGGTGGACTATGCGCCGGGCGAGCCGAAGGGCACCTCGTGGCACCCGCACCGCGGCTTCGAGACGGTGACCTACATGATCGACGGGATCATGGACCACCAGGACTCGCAGGGCGGCGGCGGCACCATCACCGACGGCGACACCCAGTGGATGACGGCCGGCAGCGGCCTGCTGCACATCGAGGCGCCGCCGGAGCACCTGGTGGCCAGCGGGGGCCTCTTCCACGGGCTCCAGCTCTGGGTGAACCTGCCGAAGGTGGCGAAGATGATGCCGCCGCGGTACCAGGACATCCGCGGTCGGGAGTCGGCGCTGCTCACCACGCCGGACGGCGGCGCGCTGATCCGGGTCATCTCGGGCGAGGTGGCCGGGCACCGGGGGCCGGGCTCGACCCACACCCCGATCAGCATCGCCCACGTGACGGTGCAGCCCGGCGCCGAGCTGACCCTGCCCTGGCAGCCGGACTTCAACGCGCTGGTCTACGTGCTCGCCGGACGCGGCACGGTCGGCACCGACCGCCGGCCCTTCCACACCGGCCAGCTCGCCACCCACGGCGCGGGCGACGCGCTGCGGGTCACCGCCGACCGGAAGCAGGACTCCAACACCCCCGCCCTGGAGCTCTACGTGATGGGCGGGCGGCCGATCCGGGAGCCCGTGGCGCACTACGGCCCGTTCGTGATGAACACCCGCGACGAGCTGATCCAGGCGTTCGAGGACTTCCAGGCCGGCCGGCTCGGGGTGGTCCCGGCCGAGCGGCTGCCGCACACCGGCGGCCAGGGCGACCGCCCCTGACCGCAGGACGTGACGGGCGTCACCGGGGCTGCCCCGGTGGCGCCCGCCGGCGGGCGCAGGAGACCGCGAAGATCCCCGCCACCCCCAGCAGCACCATCACCAACACGGCCACCAGGGCCCCCCGCTCGCTCTCCACCGGCTGTTCGCGGTCCTCGGTCACGGCGTCGGTCTGCTCGATGGGCATCGTGTGGCCTCCTCGGTGTTTCGCGTCAGGGTCGTCGGGCGTCGCGCGGAAAACGTCGGCCAGGTCACCGGGGGTGCCGGCCGGCGTGCGGGCCCGGCGCGAGAGGCCTACCGTGAGGACGTCGTCGACCTCGGGAGGATGGAGCGTGCCGATGCGGGACTGGTTCCTCACCGCGCAGGAACGCGCCAACCCAGCCTCCGAGTTACCCGTCTGGACGACCGGAAACCTCGCCGAGCCGCTGATTCACGGCGCGGCGTACTTCGACCGGCTGGTCAGCGAGGTGGAGGCGCTTCAGGAGGGCGACCACCTCTTCTTCACCGACTGGCGCGGCGACCCCGACGAACGGATGCGCCCGGACGGGCCGACCGTGGCCCAGCTCTTCAGCCGCGCCGCCCAGCGCGGCGTGGTGGTCAAGGGCCTGCTCTGGCGCTCGCACCTGGACTCGTTGTCGTTCAGCGAGGCCGAGAACCGCAGCCTCAGCGAGACGATCTGCGCGGCCGGCGGAGAGGTGCTGCTCGACCAGCGGGTCCGCCGCGGCGGCTCGCACCACCAGAAGCTGGTGGTGCTGCGCCATCTCGCCGCCCCCGAGCGGGACGTCGCCTTCGCCGGCGGGATCGACCTGTGCCACAGCCGCCGGGACGATGCCGAGCACCACGGCGACCCGCAGGCGGTCGGGATGTCCCCCCGGTACGGCGACACCCCGCCCTGGCACGACGTGCAGCTCGCCCTGCGCGGGCCGGTGGTCGGCGCGCTGGACACGGTCTTCCGGGAACGGTGGACCGACCCCATGCCGCTGGACTCGGAGAATCCGCTGGCGTACCTGCGGGACCGGCTGCGCGGCTCGGACCTGCGCCCGGACCCGCTGCCCGAGAAGCCGGCCGACCCCCCGCCGTGCGGCCCGCACCGGATCCAGGTGCTGCGCACCTACCCGGCGGTGCGCCCGCGCTACTCCTTCGCCCCCGACGGCGAGCGCACGGTGGCGCGCGGCTACACCAAGGCCGTACGCCGGGCCCGCCGGCTGATCTACCTGGAGGACCAGTACCTCTGGTCGACCGAGGTGGCCGACCTGTTCGCCCGGGCGCTGCGCGACAACCCGGACCTGCACCTGGTGGCGGTCGTCCCACGGCACCCGGACGTGGACGGTCGGTTCGCCCTGCCGCCGAACATGGTCGGCCGGGAGCAGGCGCTGGCCCTGTGTGGCAAAGCCGCCCCGGACCGGGTGCACGTCTTCGACGTGGAGAACCATGCGGGCGACCCCGTGTACGTGCACGCCAAGGTGTGCGTGATCGACGACGCGTGGGCCAGCGTGGGCAGCGACAACCTCAACCGCCGCTCGTGGACCCACGACAGCGAGCTGTCCTGCGCGGTGCTCGACGACACCCGGGACGAGCGGGCCCCGCTGGACCCGGGCGGCCTCGGCGACGGGGCCCGACTGTTCGCCCGGGAGCTGCGACTGCGGCTGTGGCGCGAGCACCTGGACCTGGACCCGGACGGCGGCGCGGACGACGGCCTGCTGGACCCGGCGTCGGCGGTCGAGACGATCACCGCGTCGGCCGACGCGCTGCAACGCTGGCACGACTCGGGCCGGGTCGGGCCCCGGCCGCCGGGCCGGCTGCGCCCGCACCGGCCGGAGCGGCTGCCCTGGTACACCCGGGCGTGGGCGCTGCCCGCGTACCGGCTGGTCTACGACCCGGACGGCAGGCCGCTGCGGGCCCGGCTGGCCGGCACCTGGTGACCGGCCTGGCCGACCGTCGCCGCCGGGCTGCGGGCGAGCACGCTCTCCCCGCCTGGGTACGCGAACGACGCGCGCGGTGAGTAGAAGCCGGCGGCGATGACCAGCGGGTTGGCCGGGCGGAGCGGGTAGACCGGGTGGTCCGGGTCGAAGAAGTCCACCGACTCGACCTCGAACGGGGCCACCGGCTCGGCCAGGTACGGATAGACGCCGCTGACCAGGGCGTCGCCCCGGCCCGTCAGGTAGCGGTGGTGGCCGCTGCGGATGACGTGCCCGGTGTCGCCGACCCGGGCCCGGGTGCGGATCAGGGGCACCCCGTCGACCTCGGTCTGCGCCACCAGCGTGTCGCCCCGCTGCTCCAGCCAGGTGCGCCCGGCGGCGACCGGGGCGCCGCGCGCGGCGGCGTACCCGCGCACCCGGGGGCTGGAGCAGAGGTAGTGCGTCCACCAGCCGCCCGCCATGGGGCGGTCCGGGGCGTCGAGGCCGGCGACCGACACGCCGAGATAGGTCAGCGAGTACGCGCCGAACCCGGAGGTCTGGGTCTCGTCGTCGACCACGTACTGGTTCATGAAGACCCGGCGGTCCTGCTCGGCGCGCAGGCCTGCCGGCAGCAGGGCGGCGATCACGTCCGGGTCCGCCGGCAGCCAGCTCAGATAGATCATCCGGCTGTGCACGACGAGGTGCGGATCGGCGGGGTCGAGCACGCTGCCTCCGGGCCAGGGGGATTTCCCCGCGACGCTACGGGCGGCCCCTCGGGCGGACAAGGACGGAAAGCCGACAGGCGGGCCCGTCTGTCGGCTTTCATGTTGACGTGGGACAGGCACACATCGGCCGATCGGGCACCACGCCCGGGCTGGCCGGCCGCGTGCGGTCCCTGACCTCCCGCGCGGACCTCGCCACAGGGGCGGGGACGGTCGCCGGACGGTCGCGCGGCGTGACCCGTCCGGCCCGCGCCGGACTGACCGATCGGCCCGCGAACCGGTAATCACGATCACATCTTCCGGCCTCTACGCACCTTTCGCGAGGCTTGTTCCCGTAAGTACCTTAAGTACATCGTACTTTCGGCTAGATTTTGGGGAGCCGATCAGGCTAAGGTGGGTCCCGAACGGACGATCTGAATCTAAACCACAGCGTCACGTCTTTATCCGCGGACGAGGTGCAGGGAGGACCACCGAATGACCGCGCCAACGATCAGCGAGCAGACGAAGACAGCGCCGGCCGCCACCAAGAAGCTGGACCCGCGAGCGCTCACCGACAGCGCGGCCGACGTCCTCAACGCGATGGCAGCGCTGCCCGCCAACCACCCATCGCGCGCCGCACTGCGGGACAAGGCGATCGAAGCCTGGCTGCCGCTCGCCAACCACCTCGCCCACCGCTACAGCGGCCGGGGGGAGCCCACCGACGACCTGGCGCAGACGGCCGCCATCGGCCTGATCAAGGCCATCGACAAGTTCGACCCGTCCCGCGGCGTCGACTTCGCCGGCTACGCCATCCCCACCATCATCGGCGAGCTCAAGCGCCACTTCCGCGACCGCACCTGGGACATCCGGGTGCCGCGTCGCCTCCAGGAGCTGCGGCTGGCCATCTCCGACGCCAACAGCTCGCTGCTGCAGACGCTGGGGCGCTCCCCGACGGTCGCCGACATCGCCGCCCACCTGAAGGTCACCGAGGAAGAGGTCCTGGAGGGCCTGGAGGGTGCCCGCGCGTACAACGCGGTGTCGCTGTCCACCCCGACCGGCGACGGCGACCGGGCCACCGAACTGGGTGACATGCTCGGCGGCGAGGACGGCGAGTTCGAGCTGGCCGAGCTGCGGGTGGCCCTGGGCCCGGCGCTCGCCACGCTGGACGAGCGCGAGCAGAAGATCCTCACCCTGCGCTTCTACGGCAACCTGACCCAGTCGCAGATCGCCGATCAGATCGGCGTCTCGCAGATGCACGTGTCCCGGCTGCTGGCCCGGGCGCTGACCAAGCTGCGCGGGCAGCTCGACGGCACGTACTAGGGGCACCACCGGTGGTCCGGTCGGCGGGCCTGACCACCGGTGAACCCGCAAGGCCCGGTCGGCGATGCGCCGACCGGGCCTTCGCCGTGCCGGGCCTGCCCGCTCCGGTCCTTGACCCGCCGAGTCAGACCCCCGCCGGCTCTCGCCACATGGGGTAGAACGGGGTGCCGTCCGGCAGCCGGAAGCTCTCCCGCGTCCGGTAGCCGTGCCGGGCGTACAGGTCCCGGCCGATCTCGCTGCTCGCCTCCAGGTAGCCCGGCGCCCCGTCGGCGTCCAGCCTGGCATGGTGGTGCCGCAGCAACGCGGAGCCGAGCCCCTGCCCCTGCCGGTCCGGGGCGACGGCGAGGAAGGCCAGGTGGTGGTGGTCGGCGTGCGGGTGGTTGGCGGCGAACAGCACATCGAGGTGCCGGAACCGCTCGACCCACTCCCCGCAGGCGGCGGCCAGCCGGGCGTCGTAGTCCGCCGGCGGCGGGACCTCGCCGCCGACCTGCGGGAACCACACGGCCACCGCCGCCCGGTCCGCGGTGGCGTGGACGTGGCCGTGCGCCATCGCGTGCCCGACCAGGATCTCGAAGTTGTCGGCCAGCACGGTCTCCCGCTCGGAGTCGTCCGGCACCAGCCACCGGGTCGCCGGGAGCACCAGGAACGCCCGGGCGATCCGCTCGGCCACCAGCCGGGTCTCGGCCGCGCCGAGGCGCTCGACGCGCACGTCGCTCACCGCCGACTCCCCGTCCCCGCCGGGGCCTGCTCACCGGCGGGACCCGACGGGACCAGCATGGCCGCGCTCTCCGCGCCCATTCCGATCCGGGCGTAGGCGTCCGGCCGTCTGCGGCGCAGCACCAGCGCCCAGTGCAGGCCGAGCAGCGCCACCACCGGGAACGCCGCCGGAACGGCCCAGCGGAGCACGGAGTCGGGTGCCACGCCGAGCAGGACGGCGAAGTTGTCCAACGCCACGATGATGATGGCGACCAGCGCCACGGCGGCCAGCCCGGGGGCGACCAACCGCCGCCACAGGCTCTCCTCGACGCGGGTCCGGGCGAAGTACGCGATCACCGCGATGGAGGTGGTGGCGATCAGCAGCAGCACGCCGAAGCCGCCGCCGACGCCGGTGTAGTAGAAGAGCTGGCGCACCGGGTCCCAGCCGTTGGTCGCGTACAGCAGGATCACCAGCAGGCCGAGGACGCTCTGCGCGAGCGAGGCGACCCGGGGCGACCCGGTGCGCGGCGAGGTCCGCCCGAACGCCTCCGGCAGCACCCGCTCCCGGCCGAGCGCGAAGATGTACCGGGCGGTGGTGTTGTGGAACGAGATCATCGCGGCCAGCACGGAGGTCATGAACAGCGCCTGGCCGATGGCGACGGCGGTGTCGCCGAGGTGCGCCCCGGCCAGGTTGAAGATCAGCTCGACGCTCTGCTCGCCGGCCTGCGCGGCGACCTGGTCCGGGCCGGTGGCCACGGTCATGGTCCACGACGACAGTGCGTAGATCCCGGCGATGACGGCCACCGACACGTAGGTGGCCCTCGGGACGGTGCGCTTCGGGTCCTTGCTCTCCTCGCTGAACACCACCGCGGACTCGAAGCCGACGAAGCCGGTCGCGGCGATCACCAGCAGCGCGCCCGCGCCCGGGACGAGCAGGCTGTCCGGGGAGAGGGCGGCGAAGCTCGCCGAGCCGCCGGCCGGGTGGTTGAGCTGCCCCAGGTCGAACACGAGGATCACCGCGATCTCGGCGACCAGCAGCACCGCGAGCACCATGCCGTTGACGTCGACCCGGAGCAGGCCGAGCACGGCGACCATGGCCCAGGCGGCCAGCGCCACCACCCACCAGGCCGGGTCGACGTCGAAGAGCCGTTGCAGCACCGGGGAGGCCGCCGCTCCGATCGCGCCGTACAGCCCGACCTGGAGCGCGTTGTACGACATCATGGCGATCCAGGCCGCGCCGACGCCGGCCGGCCGGCCCAGTCCCCGGGAGACGTACGCGTAGAACGCACCGGCGTTCTCCACCCGGCGGGCCATCGCCACGTAGCCGACGGAGAACAGGGCGAGCACCGCCCCGACCACCAGGAAGGCCAGCGGCATGCCGGTGACGCCGGTGACGGCGTAGCCGGTGGTGACCACGCCGGCCACCACGGTCAGCGGGGCGGCCGCGGACAGCACGAAGAAGATCACCGACGGCACACCGAGCCGACCGCGGGCCAACGCGTCGGAGACGTTGCTCGGTCGTTGGACGGTCGCTGTTGGGGACATTGGGGGTGCTCCGGTTCCAGGGAGGGGTGAGGGCCCGGCCGGTCAGGGCATGCCGCGCAGCACCGACGCGCCCACGGCGGCCTCGGCGTGCGCGACGAGCTCCTTCAGCGGCGGGGGCAACGCGGGGATGAGGACGCCGAGCCGGTGCTGGGCGCGGGGGTTGGCGCTCCAGAGCACCTCGCGGGTGAGCCCGGCGGCGGAAACCAGGCCGAAGAGCAGCGCGTCCGGCACGGCCGGCGGCTCCGGCCGGTCCAGCAGGGCCCGCAGCCGGGTGGCCGGCCAGGCCACCGCGTTCAGGTCGATCGGTACGTAGCCGATGGTGGTACGCAGCAACCGACGGCTCTCCTGCCGGTGCAGCACCCCGGCCCGGGCCAGCCGCTCCGCCACCGACGTCGCCGCGGACTGCCCGAGGAAGCTCAGCCAGGTGCGGACCGACTGGTGCTGGGGCTCACCGATCAACTGGTCCAGCACCGTGTGCGCCAGGGCGTCGGCCGGCGGGCGGCGGTCCGTCACCGTCACGTTGCCGGTGCTGACGGTGATCCGGCCGGACAGGACCAGCTCGCCGAGGAGCCCGGCCGCCAGGCAGATGCCCACCGCGCTGGGGTGCAGCTTCGCCCGGCCCCGGCTGTCGTTGTGGGCGATCAGATAGAACTCGTCGGCGGTGAGCAAACGAGCCTCCCGAACGGATTGTCCACAACAGATCAACGCCGGGTGAAAGGATGCACGCCCTCTGTTTGCAACGCAACTCCCAGCCTTGACAGTTGCACTCCGTGCACATGCGACCTGCGATTCCTGTCGCGACGGACTCGGAGGGTGACCGCCGGCCCGATCGTCCGTGCCGCGCCGGCGCTCCACCGGGTCACCGGGGACCACGCCGAGGCGTTGATCGAGAACGCGACGCGGCACACCCACCCGCCGGTCCTCGGCGCGGCACGCCCCGACTGACGCGCGCGCCGTCGGTGCGACAGTAGGTGCGTGCTCGACGACGTACCTCTCGACCTGCCGGTCCGGCCCGTGCTGCCGGCGCTGCTCGACGCGCTGCGCGCGGCCGGCGGCGCGGTCCTCGTGGCGCCCCCGGGCACCGGAAAGACCACCCTCGCCCCGCTGGCCGTGGCCGGGGCGGTCGCCGGCCGGGTGGTGATCGCCCAGCCCCGCCGGGTGGCCGCCCGCGCGGCGGCGCACCGGATGGCCGCCCTGCTCGGCGAGCGGGTCGGCGACCGGATCGGGTACGCGGTGCGCGGCGAGCGCCGGGTCGGCCCCGCCACCCGGGTCGAGGTGGTCACCACCGGCCTGCTGGTACGCCGGCTGCACCACGACCCGGAGCTGCCCGGGGTCGGCGCGGTGCTGCTGGACGAGTGCCACGAGCGGCAGCTCGACGCCGACCTGGCGCTCGCGTTCACCGTCCAGGCGCGGGCGACGCTGCGTCCCGACCTGTGGCTGGCCGCCATGTCGGCCACCCCGGACGCGGACCGGTTCGCCGAGCTGCTCGGCGCCGACGGCACGCCCGCCCCGGTGGTCCGGGCCGCCTCGGCCCTGCACCCGGTGACCCGGGTCTGGGCCCCGCCGTCCCGGCCGGTCACCCCTTCCGGGGCCGGCCGCGTCGACCCGGCGCTGCTGGACCACGTCGCGGCGACCGTACGCCGGGCCCTGGCCGAGCGGGACGGGGACGTGCTGGTCTTCCTGCCCGGGGTGGGCGAGATCGCGGCCGTGACCCGCCGACTGGCCGACCTGCGGGGCTCCGTCGCCCTGCTGCCGCTGCACGGCCGGCTGCGCGGGGCGGAGCAGGACGCCGCGCTGCGTCCCGCCGACCGGCGGCGGGTGGTACTGGCCACCGCCGTGGCGGAGAGCAGCCTCACCGTCCCCGGGGTCCGGACGGTGGTCGACGCCGGGCTCGCCCGGGTGCCCCGGGTGGACCTGGCCCGAGGGCTGGGCGCGCTGGTCACGGTACCGGTGTCCCGGGCCGCCGCCACCCAGCGGGCCGGCCGGGCCGGCCGGGAGGCCCCCGGGCACGTGTACCGGTGCTGGTCGGAGGCCACCCATGCCCGGCTCGCCGCGCAGCCGGAACCGGAGATCGCCACCGCCGACCTCACCGGGTTCGCCCTGGAGCTGGCCGCCTGGGGCGAGCCGGACGGCAGCGGGCTGGCCCTGCCCGACCCCCCGCCGGCCGCCGCGATGACGGTCGCCCGGGAGACCCTGACCACCCTCGGCGCGCTGGACGCGGCCGGCCGGATCACCGCCCGGGGGCGGGGGATCGCCGGCGCGGGGGCGCATCCCCGGCTGGCCCGGGCCCTGCTGGACGGAGCACCGGTGGTCGGCGCCGACCGGGCCGCCGAGGTGGTGGCGTTGCTCGCCGAGGACACCGTCGCCGGGCCGGGCGACGACCTGGCCGCCGGGTGGCGCCGGCTGCGCTCGGGTGCCGACCCGGGTGCCACGGCCCGCTGGCGTGCCGAGGTGCGTCGGCTCCGCGCCGCCCTGCCCTCCGGGACGAACGGCAGCACGTCCGCCCGGGAACGCGGGGCGGGCCGGCTGCCCGACGATCTCGCCGCCGGGCTGCTGATCGGGTTGGCGTACCCGGAGCGGCTGGCCCGGGTGCGCCGGGCCGGCGGGTCGGCGTACCTGATGGCGGGCGGAACCGAGGCGGAGCTGGCGCCGGGCTCGGGGCTGGCCGGCGCGACGTGGCTGGCCATCGCGGTGGCCGACCGCTCCCCCGGCGCGCCGACCGCCCGGGTCCGGCTGGCCACCGGCCTGGACGAGGCGACCGCCCGCGAGGCCGGCGGCCCGCTGCTACGTTCCGCGCGGGAGGTGACCTGGTCCGGCGACGTGGTGGCCCGGGAGGTGGTCCGGCTCGGCGCGATCGAGCTGGTCGCCCGGGCGCTGGCCCGGCCGGAGCCGGCGCTGGTGGCCGCGGCGCTGCGCGACGGGCTGCGCCGCAACGGCCTGACGCTGCTGACCTGGACCCCGGCCGCGCGGGCGCTGCGTGAGCGGATGGCGTTCTGCCGGCACGCCCTCGGCCCGGACTGGCCGGACGTGGGCGACGAGGCGCTGCTCGCCGGGGTGGACGCCTGGCTCGGCCCGGAGCTGGCCGCCGCCCGACGCCGGGCCGACCTGGCCCGGGTCGACGTCACCGCCGCCCTGCGCAGGCTGCTGCCCTGGCAGCAGGCCGCCCGGCTCGACGAGCTGGCCCCGGAGCGGCTCGCCGTGCCCAGCGGTTCCCGCGTCCGGGTGGACTACGCCGACCCGGCCGCCCCGGTCCTGGCGGTGAAGCTCCAGGAGACCTTCGGCTGGCCCGAGGCGCCCCGGATCGCCGGCGGTCGGGTGCCGGTGCTGCTGCACCTGCTCTCCCCCGCCGGCCGCCCGGTGGCGGTCACCGCGGACCTGGCATCGTTCTGGCGCACCGGCTACCCGCAGGTCCGCGCCGAGCTTCGCGGGCGCTACCCCCGGCACCCCTGGCCGGAGGACCCGACCACCGCCGAGCCCACCCGCCGGGCCGCCCCGCGCCGCCGCTGATCCGCCGCCGCACCGGCCGACGGCCGGGCCCGGACGGGTGCGCGCAAGGGGGCGGGTCAGTCCTCGGCGACCACGTCGGCGACGACGACGGTGATGTTGTCGGGGCCGCCGGCACGTAACGCCAGATCGATCAGCCGCCGGGCGCACCCGTCCCGGTCCGGGTGGGCGCCGAGCACCTCGGCGAGGGTGTCCGGGCGAACCATGTTGGACAACCCGTCGCTGCACAGCAGCCACCGGTCGCCGGCCCGGGGCACCATCGTCGCGTACGCCGGGGAGACCTGCTCGCCCTGCAGCGCCTGGGTGACCACGGCCCGGCGGGGGTGGCTCGCGGCCTGGTCGGCGGTGATCACGCCCTGGTCGACGAGCATCTGCACGAAGGTGTCGTCCCGGGTGATCTGCTTGAGCACCCCCTCCCGGTAGAGGTAGGCGCGGGAGTCCCCGACGTGGGCCAGGGCGAGGCAGCTTCCGGTTCGGGCGAAGAGCAGAGCGGTCAGCGTGGTGCCCATGCCCTGCCGCTCCGGGTCCTCCCGCACCGCCTCGCGGATCCCCGCGGTCGCCAGCTCGATCCCGCTCTGCAGGGCGGCGACCAGGGCGTCCTCCGGGGTCGCCAGGTCCAGCGGCCCGACCGCGTCGATCGCGATCCGGCTGGCCAGGTCGCCGGCCGCCATCCCGCCCATGCCGTCGGCGACGGCGACGAGCCAGGTGCCGGAGTGCAGGGCGTCCTGGTTGCCACTGCGGATCAGCCCGCGGTCGCTCACCCCCACGGAACGCAGCTTCAGGGTCATGGGACGCAGCCTGCCAGTTGGAGGGCGCAGTTGTCTCTAGGAGATCGCCACGACGTCGCGCGGCGCGGCGAATCTCACGCGGCGGACCGGACCGGGGTGTGAGCGGGTCCAGTTTATTCAGCATCCTCAATTGACACGACGGACACCCGCTGGAAATATCGAAGCGATAAGTGGGAGCGCTCCCAAAGATCGCCGCAGTCCGTCCCCCGGAAGGAACCCTCGTGACGCCATCCCGACGCCGCCGACGCCGCCTCGCGGCGCTCGCCGCGGCGACCACCCTGGCCCTCACCGGCACCACCGCCGGCATGGCCCACGCCGAGGTCCCACCGGACGCCCCCGAGCAGCTGAAGAACGGCGACTTCAGCGCGGGCGTCGCCCCCTGGTTCTCCTACGGCACCGGCCCGCTCGGCGTCACCGACGGCCGGCTCTGCGCCACCGTCCCCGGCGGGCTGGCCAACCCCTGGGACGCCGGCATCGGCCAGGACGCCGTGCCGCTGAAGGCCGGCGCCGAGTACGAGCTGGCCTTCGACATCTCCGCCACCCCCGGGGCGAACGTCAAGGCCGTCCTCCAGCTCGGCGCCGCCCCCTACACGCAGTACGCCAGTGTGGACGCCGCCGCCACCAGCGGCAGCCAGCACTTCGCCAAGACCTTCACCGCCGGCGAGGACAACCCGGGCGCACAGCTCATCTTCCAGGTCGGCGGTGCCGCCGCCGAGCAGACGGTCTGCCTGGACAACGTCTCGCTGCGCGGCGGCGAGCCACCCGAGCCGTACGAGCCGGACACCGGCCCCCGGGTACGGGTGAACCAGGTCGGCTACCTGCCCGGCGGCCCCAAGAACGCCACCGTGGTCACCGAGGCCACCGACCCCCTCGACTGGCAGCTCCGTTCCGCCGCCGGCGTCGTGGTGGCCGGCGGGCGAAGCACCCCGCGTGGGGTCGACGAGGCGTCCGGCCAGAACGTGCAGACCGTCGACTTCTCCGCCTACCGCACCCCGGGCACCGGCTACACCCTGGTCGCCGACGGCGAGACCAGCCACCCGTTCGACATCTCCGGCACGCTCTACGACACGCTGCGCGCCGACGCCCTCCAGTTCTTCTACGTCCAGCGCAGCGGCATCGCCATCGACGGCGACCTGGTCGGCGACGAGTACGCCCGCCCCGCCGGCCACCTCGGCGTCGCCCCCAACCAGGGCGACACCAGCGTGCCCTGCCAGCCGGGGGTCTGTGACTACTCCCTCGACGTGCGCGGCGGCTGGTACGACGCGGGCGACCACGGCAAGTACGTGGTCAACGGCGGCATAGCCACCTACCAGCTCCTGAACGCCTTCGAGCGGACCAAGACGGCGGCCACGGCCGACGGCGGCGCGGGTCTGGCCGACGGCTCGCTGCGGGTGCCCGAGCGCGGCAACGGCGTGCCGGACGTCCTCGACGAGGCCCGCTGGGAGTTGGAGTTCCTGCTGCGCATGCAGGTGCCGGCCGGCAAGCCGCTGGCCGGGATGGCCCACCACAAGATCCACGACAGGAACTGGACCGGCCTGCCGCTCGACCCGGCCGCCGACCCGCAGCCGCGCGAACTGCACCCGCCGTCCACGGCCGCCACCCTCAACCTGGCCGCCGTCGCCGCCCAGTGCGCCCGGCTGTTCGCCCCGTACGACGCGGCGTTCGCCACCCGCTGCGGCACCGCCGCGAAGACCGCGTACGCGGCGGCCAAGGCCCACCCGGCGGTGTACGCCAGCCCGGCCGACGCCACCGGCGGCGGCGCGTACGACGACACCGACGTCAGCGACGAGTTCTACTGGGCCGCAGCGGAGCTGTACCTGACCACCGGCCAGCCGGCGTACCTGACCGACGTGACCGCCTCCAAGCACCACACCGGCGCGGTCTTCGGCGACCAGGGCTTCGGCTGGCAGGGCGTCGCCGCGCTGGGCCGGCTCGACCTGGCCACCGTGCCGAGCGGCCTGCCCACCGCCGACCGGAACCGGGTGCGCGCCTCGGTGACCGCCGCCGCCGACCGCTACCTGGAGATCCTGCGCGGCCAGGCGTACGGGCTGCCGATGCCCGGCGACGCGGCCAGCTACTTCTGGGGCGGCAACGGCAACATCGCCAACAACGCGGTCGTGCTGGGCACCGCCTTCGACCTGACCCGGGACGCGAAGTACCGGGACGGGGCGGTGCAGGCGGCGGACTACCTGTTCGGCCGCAACGCGCTCAACATCTCGTACGTGACCGGGTGGGGCGAGCACGCCGCGCGGAACCAGCACAGCCGGATGTTCGGCAACCAGTTCGACCCGACCCTGCCGAACCCGCCGGCCGGCTCGCTGGCCGGTGGCGCGAACGCCGCCCTCCAGGACCCGTTCTCGGCGAACCTGCTGGCCGGCTGCGAGCCGCAGTTCTGCTACATCGACGACATCAACTCGTACTCGACGAACGAGGTGGCGATCAACTGGAACTCGGCGCTGGCCTGGCTGGCCTCGTTCCTCGCCGACCAGGACGACGCGGCGGCCGTGCCGGCACCGACCTGCGCCGTGACGTACACCAACTACGGGGCCTGGCAGGGCGGCACCGGGTTCACCGCCCAGGTGACGATCCGCAACACGGGCTCCGCCGCGGTGAACGGCTGGACCGCCCGGTTCGCGTTCACCGGCGACCAGCGGGTGCGGGAGGCGTGGATGGCGAGGGTGACCCAGTCCGGGGCCACGGTGACCGCGAAGAACGAGTCGTACAACGCCCGGATCGACCCGGGTGCCACCGCGACCTTCGGCTTCAACGCGACCACCGCCGGCGGCGCCAACCCCGCTCCCGCCCTGATCACGGTCAACGGCTCCCCCTGCACCCTCTCCTGACCCCACCCACCCACCAGACGGCAAGCTCGCGCAATTTCACGGAATTGGTGGCCTCCAAGCACGAGGAGGCCACCAATTCCGTGTAATCAGCACGGATCACCCGCGTTCCCGCGCACGCTGAGCTGCCGGGCCACAACCGTTTTTCGCCGCGCACGCGACCGGGGCGCCCGCTCCCCTCGTGTCGCGGGAGGAGCGGGCGCCCCGGTCGTGCCGGTGAGGCAGTGGTACCGGGTGGTGATGCGCCAGGATCAGGCGGGGAGGCCGCCGACCTGGGTGTTGATCCAGGCGCGGATCGACGGCAGGTCACCGTAGATGGACGGGCCGGTGGCGCAGGTGGGGTTGTTGTTGCCGGCCCGGCTGGTCGCGCCGATCAGGTTCCACACGCCGCTGACCTTGCGGACCTGAGGGCCGCCGGAGTCGCCGTAGCAGGCGCCGGCGACGCCGCCGGTGTTGTTGGTGCAGATCTCGTACGTGGCGTTGATGCCGCTGCACCGGCTGTCGGCCACGATCGAGGTGTCCAGTTCCCGGGCCACGGTCGGCGCGGAGCCGCAGCCGGACGTCGGGCAGGTCTGGCCCCACCCGATGATCCGGGTGGCGGTGCCCACCGCTCCCGAGGTGGTCGGGATGACGGCCGGCGCGTGGCTGACCGAGGTGGCGAGCTGGAACAGCTTGACGTCGATCGACGGATGGTTGACCGCCCTGCTCACCGCGGCGACGGTGCCGCCGCTGGTGCGGTTGGTGCTGCCCACCCGCACCGAGGCCGGCGTCGGGCAGTGCTTCGCGGTGACCACCCAGTTGGCCTTGATCAGCGAGGCGGTGCAGCCGGAGCTGTACACCAGGAAGGAGTAGTTCTCCGAGGCGGTGACGCCGCCGACGACGTTCGGCGAGATGTCCCCGTCGGCCTCCTCGCCGTTCCAGACGTACGTCTTCTCGGCGGTCGACCCCGCGGCGAGGCTGCCGGCGAACAGCGAGTTGACCCGGGACGCCTCGGCGGCGCTGGGGTTCGCGTTGGCGCAGGAGACCGGCGCGCTGCTGCCCGACATCAGGTCGGTGCAGAGCCCGGTGCGGTTGTCGGGCAGGCCGAGGATGTGGCCGATCTCGTGGGTGGCGATCCGGGTCCGGTTGTACCCCTGGTTCACCGCCTGCCAGCCCATCCACACCCGGCCGTTGCCGAGCGACGTCGTCTGCGCCCGGGGCCAGCCGGTGTCGACGTAGATGGTGATGTTGCCCGGGGTGGCCGGCAGCAGCCGGACGGTGCTGACCTTGCCGTTCCAGATCTGGGCGGCCTGGTCGAAGTTGGTACGGAACTCGCCGGCCCGGCTGGCGTCGTAGTAGACGGTGCGGACGGCGGACGCGCTGGTGCCGGTGGCGGCCAGCATGCCGGCCGCGGACAGGACCACCGCGGCAACGGCTCCCACCGTGCGCAGCAGGTGTCGTCGGATCACACGCACTCCTCTGGATCACGGCGGCGCTGCCGCCTCCATCGATGTGCGTCGACAATAAATCGGGCTCGGTCGATCCACTGCATAGCGGTTGCGTCATACGACCACGGAGCGCGGGAGGCGTCAGCCGATCTCCTCGTCGACGAAGCACCAGCGCCACATCTCCCCCGGCTGGATCGAGCGCATCACCGGGTGCCCGGTGGCCTCGAAGTGCTTCGTCGCGTGCTGGTACGGCGAGGAGTCGCAGCAGCCGACCTGCCCGCAGGCCAGGCAGGCCCGCAGGTGCACCCAGTCGTCGTTGCCGACGGCAACGCATTCGGGGCACTCCGTCGTGGTCAGCGGCTCGACGGCACCCGCCTCGGTGAGATGCTGGCAGCTCATCACTCGATCTCCTGTCGCAGCAACGACTCCTCCAGGTCCAGGTCACGGTAGGCCCGCACCAGCACCTCCTCGGGAATCCGGCCGGCGTCGCGGGCGGCCCGGAACACCTCCCGCTCCGCGTCGATCATCTCCTGCCGCAGCCGACCGTACGCCTGGGACGGGGTTTCCCGATCGGCGCCGCCCAGCCGCTCCCAGGCCAGGTTGGTGCGGTCCTCCAGCCCTCGGCGCAGCCGGTCCACGACCGCCTTCGGCGCGCTGTCCGCCAGCGCGTCGAGCCGCTCCCGGGCGGCCCGGCTGGCCTGCTGCTGGACGCCGGCCGCGGAGAGCGCGTCCTGCATCGGGTCGTCCGGCGGCAGCCTGAGCCGGCGGGCCACCGCCGGCAGGGTGGCCCCCTGGGCGACCAGCGTCACCACGATCACCGCGAAGGCCAGCCAGATGAACAGCTCCCGGGGGTAGGGGCGGTCCTGCGCGAGGGTGAGTGGCAGGGCCAGCGCGGCGGCGAGCGTCACCACGCCACGCATCCCGGCCCAGCCGATGACGATCGGGAACTTCGCCGACGGTCTCGTCTCGCGCTGCCGGACCCGGGGCACCAGCCGGGCCAGGTACGTGGCCGGGAAGATCCAGACGAACCGGGCCAGGACGACGGTCGCCAGCACCGCCGCGGTGATCGCGGTCAGGAAGCCGAGCGGCTCGTCGAGATCCCGCACCACCTCGCGCAGTTGCAGGCCGACGAGCAGGAAGACCAGCCCTTCCAGCAGGAACCGGGTCAGCCGCCAGAACGCGCCGATCTGAAGGCGGGAGGCCGCCGACATCAGCATCGGCATCCGGTGCCCGATCCCGAGCCCGGTCACCACCACCGCGACCACGCCGGAGGCGTGGATCGCCTCGGCGGCGAAGACCACCGCGAACGGCACGATCAGCGACAGCGCGTTGTCCAGCACGGCGTCGCTGATCCGCTTGTGCAGGAACCCGAAGACCACCACGCCGGCCAGCCCGACCAGGATGCCGCCGCCGGTGGCCGCCACCACCTCCCAGGCCACGTCGCCGACCCCGACCGAGGTGCCGATCGTCGCCATCGTGGCCACCCGCAGCAGCACCAGCGCCGTGGCGTCGTTGATCAGGCTCTCGCCCTCGAGGATGGTCACCACCCGGCGGGGCAGCCCAATCCGCCGGGCGATCGCGGTGGCGGCCACCGCGTCGGGCGGGGCCACCACCGCGCCGAGGGCCAGGCAGACCGCGAACGGCACCGCCGGCAGCAGCAGGTGCACGACGAGGCCGACGGCGAACGCCGTGAAGATCACCAGGCCGACGGCGAGCAGCAGGATCGGCCGCAGGTTGAGCCGGAACGCCGGCACCGACGTCTCCAGCGCCGCCACGTACAGCAGCGGCGGCAGGATGCCCACCAGCACCAGGTCCGGGTCGAGCCGGACCTGGGGGAAGCCGGGTACGAAGGAGAGCACGAGGCCAAGCACCACCAGCACGATCGGCGCGAGCAGGCCGAGCCTGCGGGCCAGCGCCGCGCCGAGCGTCGCGATCGCGAGGAAGACGACGACCTCGAACAGTGACTCCATGGGGTACGAGCCTAGGGCCCGACCCCGTCCGGGTGGATCACGCCGCCCGCAGTTTGGGCAGCACCTCGGCGCCGAAGGTGTCGATGAAGGCCCGCTGCTCCTGCCCCACGTGGTGCAGGGCGATCTGGTCGAAGCCCAGCTCCACGTACTCCTGGAGCCAGCCGACGTGCCGGCCCGGGTCGGCCGAGACGTTGACCGTCGAGGTGACCTTCGCCATCGGCACGTCGGCGGAGACAACGTCGAAGTGCTCGGCCGTGTCCAGGTCCCAGCAGATCGGCGGGGCGAACACGTTGCTGCGCCACTGGTCGTACGCGAGGGCCTCGGCCTCGGCCTGGTCGGGCGCCCAGCTCACGTGCACCTGGAGGTGCAGCGGCCCCCGGCCGCCCGCGTCCCGGTAGGCGTCGATCATCTGCCGGAGGTGGTCGGTGGGAGCGTTGACGGTGATCAGCCCGTCGGCCCACTCGGCGCACCAGCGGGCGGTGGCCACACTGACCGCCGCGCCGATGAGCGCGGGCGGCTGCTCGGGCCGGGTCCACAGCCTCGCCCGGTCGACCGTCACCAGGCCGTCGTGGCTGACCTCCTCGCCGGCCAGCAGCGCCCGGATCACGTCGACGCACTCACGCAGCCGGGCGGCGCGGATGTCCTTGCGCGGCCAGACGTCCCCCGTGATGTGCTCGTTGCTGGCCTCGCCGGTGCCCAGGGCCGCCCAGAACCGGCCCGGGTACATCGCTCCGAGAGTGCCGATCGCCTGCGCGATGATCGCCGGGTGGTACCGCTGGCCGGGCGCGTTGACCACGCCGAAGGGCAGGTCGGTGGCCTGGAGGGCGGCCCCGAGCCAGGACCAGGCGAACCCGGACTGGCCCTGCCGGGCGCTCCACGGGGAGAAGTGGTCCGAGGACATGGCCGCGTCGAAGCCCGCCCGCTCGGCGTGGATCACCGCCTCCAGCAGCTTGGCCGGGTGGATCTGCTCGTGGGACGCGTGGAAGCCGAACACCGTCATGGGGGCACCTCCTACCCATGACGGTGTCCGGCCAATCGCTACTCGGCGTGCGCCCCGGCGCCGGCCGAGGCCTCGCCCCGGCCCACCCAGACGGTCTTGGTGTTGCAGAACTCGCGCATGCCCAGCGCGGACAGCTCCCGGCCGTACCCGGAGTTCTTCACCCCGCCGAAGGGCAGTTCCGGGTACGAGGTGGTCATCCCGTTGACGAAGACGTTGCCGGCGTCCAGGTCGGCGGCGAAGCGCTCCTGCTCGTCCGGGTCGGTGGTCCAGGCGTTGGAGCCGAGGCCGAACGCGGTGCCGTTGGCCACCTCGACGGCCTCGTCGTACGAGGAGACCCGGTAGAGCCCGGCGACCGGCCCGAACACCTCCTCGGTCCACATCCGCATCTGCGGGGTGAGGTCGGTGACCACGGTCGGTGGGTAGAACCAGCCGTCCCCGGTCGGCTTCTCACCGCCGCACAGCACCGTGGCGCCGTGGTCCACGGCGTCCCGCACCTGGGCGTGGACCTCGTCCCGGCCGCCGGAGCTGGCCAGCGGCCCCACGTCGGTGCCGGCGTCCATCGGGTCGCCGACCCGCAGCGCGGCCATGTTCGCGGCGAACCTGTCGGCGAACGCGTCGAAGACGTCGGTGTGCACGATGAACCGCTTCGCGGCGATGCAGGACTGGCCGTTGTTCTGGCAGCGGGCGGTGGTGGCGACCTCGGCGGCCCGGTCCAGGTCGGCGGAGGGCATCACCACGAAGGGGTCGCTGCCGCCCAGCTCCAGCACGGTCTTCTTCAGCTCCCGGCCGGCGATCTGGGCGATCGACCGGCCGGCGCGCTCGCTGCCGGTGAGGGTGGCGGCGCGCACCCTCGGGTCGCTGAGGATCCGGTCCACCGCGTCCGAGCCGACGAGCAGGGTGGTGAACGCGCCCTCCGCGAAACCGGCCCGACGGAACAGGCCCTCCAGGTACAGGGCGGTCTGCGGCACGTTCGAGGCGTGCTTGAGCAGGCCGGTGTTGCCGGCCATCAGCGCCGGGGCGGCGAACCGCATGACCTGCCAGAGCGGGAAGTTCCACGGCATCACCGCGAGGACCGGCCCGATCGGCTGGTACCGGACGAACGCGCGGGTGGCGTTGACGGCGCGGGCGTCGGCCGGCTCGTCGGCGAGCATCCGCTCGGCGTGCGCGGCGTAGAACCGGCAGGCCGCCGCGCACTTGGTCACCTCGGCCTGGGCGGCGGCGTACGTCTTGCCCATCTCGGTGGTCATCAGCCGGGCCGTGTCGTCGCGCTCGGCGTCGAGCAGGTCGGCGGCGGCACTCAGCCACCGACCCCGCTGGGCGACGGTGGTCCGGTGCAGGTCCCGAAAGGCTAGGTCGGCCCGCTCGATCGCCGCGTCCAGCTGCTCGGTCGACATCGGGTCGTACGACTTGAGCACCTGCCCGGTGGCGGGGTTGGTGGTGGCGATGGGCATCTCGTACTCCTGTCACTCGAACAGCGAGTGCCGCGCGCCCGGCTGCTCCCGGCGGCGCGCGGCCCGACGGCGCTGGATGACGAAAAGGTCGACCACGGCGACGGCGGCGAAGACCGCGCAGACCAGGCCCAGCCACACCAGGCCGGCCCAGAACGCCAGCCCGGCGAAGACCGCCATGGTCACCAGCCCGAAGCCGGCGAGCGCGAGGCGGAGGTTGAGCGCGCTGTACGCGTGGCCCACCGTTCCGCGGGCGCGTCGGGGCTGCGATCTCGTCATCCTGCGAGCTACCCCCGATCGGCGCGGTTAACCGACCCAGCCGCACCGCATGCCCTTTACCACTCGCTGGGCGATGACGGGACAGACTGCCGGAAATCCGACAGGAGGCCACCTCCCGGCCCGGTGTCCCGCATAGGGTTACCGCGCTGTCGCACTCCGCCGCGGGACTGGGGAATCATGCCTCGACGCTGGGTCGCCGCGGTCGCCTGCCTGGCGGCCCTGGTCGCGCTCGCCTGTGAGGACGGGGGCAGCGCCCAGCCCCGGCCGCCGGGCGGGTCGCCCGCGCCCGGCACGCCGGCCGCGATGGCCGCGCTCGGTGACTCGATCAGCGCCGGCTTCGGCTCCTGCCTGATGCTCAGCTCGTGCGAGCGCAACTCCTGGTCGACCGGGGACGGGCTGCGGGTGGACAGCCACTACCAGCGGCTGGTCGACCGGAACCCGAAGCTGCGCGGGAAGGCGTACAACCACGCCAAGCCGGGCGCGCGGGCCGCGGCGCTGGCCGGGCAGGCCGAGGCGGCGGTACGCGACCGCGCCGACTACGTCACGGTGCTGATCGGCGCGAACGACGTGTGCCGCGACGATGTCGACGCGATGACCCCGGTGGCCACCTTCCGCAACGAGGTGGACCGGGGCCTGCGGGTGCTGCGCAAGGGTCGCCCGAAGGCGCGGGTGCTGGTGGTCAGCATCCCCGACCTGTACCGGCTGTGGGAGGTCGGGCACACGGACTCCCGGGCGGTGCGGGCCTGGCGGCACGGCATCTGCCCGGCGCTGCTGGCCGACGCGACCTCCACCGCGCCCGCCGACGTGGCCCGCCGGGCCAGGGTGCGGGACCGGATCGACGCCTACAACGCGCAGTTGAAGGCGGCCTGCCGGGCGCACGGTTCGCGGTGCCGGTACGACGGCGGGGCGGTGCACCGGGTGCGCTTCACCCTCGACCTGGTGAACGCGCTGGACTGGTTCCACCCCAACGTCGCCGGGCAGGGCCGGCTGGCCGACGCGACCTGGCGGGCCGCCGGCTTCGACTGAACCGCCGGACCCCCGTGTCAGCTGGGGGAGCCGGGCGTGCCCGTGCTGCGGTAGAGCTGCCGGGAGCGCTCGGCGAGTTCCTTGGTGGCCGACGAGTTGGCCCAGGTGCCGAGGATGATCGCCGCGCCCGGGATCACCTTGGCGAAGACCCGCTTCGCCGCCCGCACCCCGGCCATCTGGGCCAGCCGCACGCCCAGCCGGATCATCGCCTTGCCCAGCGCGTTCTGCCCCCCGGAGCCGAACAGCGCCCCGGCCCGTTCCCGCCCGGCGGCCACCCCCAGCGCCAGCCGGGCGGTCCCGGCGACCTTGTGCACCTTCTGCAGCACCAGCAGGTCGGTGGCCCGGTCGGGGTGGGTCGGGTCGATCTCGTGGGCCGCCGCGATGTGCAGCACCATCCGGGCCTGCGTCCAGGCCAGCACCCCGACGTCGATCACCGCGCCGGGCAGCCCGGCCGCGCCCGAGACCGCGCCGGAGAGCCGGGCCAGGGTGACGAACTTGCGGACCGCCTGGTCGGCCAGTTCCTCGGCCGGCACACCCGGCCGTTCCGCCCGCGCCCGGGCCGCCCACTGGGCCGCCTCGGGCCCGAGGCGGCGCACCGCCTCCAGGGCGAGGTGCTCCGGGGCGTACTGCGGATCCTCCCGCATCCGGTCCCAGAGCCGGGCCGGCGGCGCCTCCGGGACGTCCTGGGCGGCGGTTGGGGCCACCACTGAGGCCGCCACAGGTGGACGCGGCGCGGCCGGCTCCGGGGCGGGGGTGCTGGGCTGGCCGTCGACGGGGGCGGGGTCGGTCACGGAGTGGCTCCCGGGGGTCGGTGACGTGCGGGTACGACGGCGCTCAGCGCCGGGTGGACAGGCGGGAGGCCAACTGCTTCAGTTTGCGCTGGGTCTCCGGCTTCGCCATCTCGCGGCGGCCCCGGTCGACGATCTTCTGTCCCTGCGGGGAGCGGAGGAACCGGCTGATCCGCTGTACCAGTGCTGACATGTCGTCCTCCTGTAAGTTGCCTCCACCATGTGTACCCCGTGGGGGCAACCGTCATGCGTCCATTGTGGTCGTCATCGGGCTTGCCCGGTCCGCCCGGTGATCACTTCACGGCAGCCAGGTGCGCGTCGACCACCTGGGTCGCCCGCCGCTCGTGCTGGGCGTACAGGTCCGGATACGCGGAGATCTGCACGGCCTGGGCCGCCACGGTCAGCGGCAGGTCACGCCAGCCGGGGATCTGCTGGAGCGCGGCGAGGAACTGCCGGGTGGCGAACGCCGGGTCCATGAGCTGACCCACCTCGCCCCAGCCGCTGCTGGCCCGCTGCTGGAACAGCCCGACCGAGTCGTGGTCCCAGCCGACCCCCTGGTGCGGGTACTCCTGCGACTCGGGCAGCACGCCGCTGGCCACGTTGTAGAGGTTGCTCTCCTGCATCGCGGTCGCCACGGCGATGACCAGCCCCCGGCGGGGCACCCCCATCGCCCGGCCGGTCCGCACGATCACCTTCGCGTTGGCCATCTGCGCCTTGGTCAGTCCGGCGACCGGGGCGGGATCGGCCGGGCGCGCGGGCCGCTTGCGGGGGGCGGGCGAGCGGGTGGTGTCCGGAGCGGCGGCGGCGGTGGTGGTGGCTGAGGCGGACGGGGTGGCGGCGGAGGGGCTGACGGGCGCGGACGGGGCCGTCGCGGACACCCGGTCCAGCGACCGGGAGGCTGCGTCGGCGGCGGCACGCCGCTCCAGGTCCGCGCCGGCGACGGCCGCCCGGGCGGCGGTGTCCTCCCGCGTCTCCTGCTGGGCCTGGGCCAGGGCGGCCAGGCCGAGGCAGCAGGTCACGCCGGCGGTCAGGGCGACCACGGCCCGCCCGGGCCGGCGCGACGGGCCGCCCGGGGCGGCGGGACCGGACGCGGAACGGCCGGGGGCGAGCAGGTTACGCAACCGCCCGGAGCGGGTAGTCGTACCGCCAGGGGAAGGAATCCGGTGGGGCTCGGGGCGAGTGCCGTCGGTGGTGGTGGTAGCGGTAGTAGCAGCTGGCCGTTCGGACGAGGTGGTAACGTCCGAACGGCCAGCCGCCACGCCCGGGTTCTGCTGGTCGTCGAGGGTGCCGTCGTCACGCATCCGCCGACACTAGGCGGGACAAATCCGGATGACGCCGCACCAATGGGTGGCCATCGTCACACTTCCGCCCGCCCCGCCAGGCATCCCGGCAGCCGGCGGGCCACACCGGTACGAGCCGGGCGGACCGGACGAACCTCCGGGGCCGGCGGAGGCGCACCGAGCCGGGCAGCTAACGCCCAGGGCGAGCGGGGGGACCGACCACTCCCCCGTTCGGCCGACACCTGGCCGGCCGTCCGGCCCCGGCGGTACGCGCGACGCCACCGGAACGGGGCGTTCACCTAATTGTGATCATGAAACTTTCCGTCGGAACGTCGACGCAGGAATGCACGAGGATGGCGGGTACGTTCCCCGAACCGGGGGCTGTGCGCGGCACGGCGCCCCGTTGGCACATTCCAGGGAGGTCCGCACCGGTGCTCGACCCACACGAGCTCTATGAACTCTCCGACGAGCTGCCCGACCTCGGGCAGCCGGTCCTCATCCAGGCCCTCACCGGCTTCGTCGACGCCGGGAGCGCCACCCGGCTGGCCCGGGAGCAGCTGCTCACCTCCCTCGACGCGCGCCAGGTCGCCCGCTTCGACGTCGACCAGCTCTACGACTACCGGTCCCGGCGCCCGTCGATGACCTTCGTCGAGGACCACTGGGAGGAGTACGAGGCGCCCACGCTGGAGGTGCACCTGCTGCGCGACGACGACGAGACCCCCTTCCTGCTGCTCACCGGCCCCGAGCCGGACCTGCAGTGGGAGCGTTTCGTGGCCGCCGTCGCCGGGTTGTCGGCCCGGCTCGACGTCCGGCTCACCGTCGGGCTCAACTCGATCCCGATGGCGGTCCCGCACACCCGGCCGACCGGGGTCACCGCACACGCCACGAGACGCGAGCTGATCTCCGGGTACGAGCCGTGGCTGCAACGCGTCCAGGTCCCCGGCAGCGTCGGGCACCTGCTGGAGTTCCGCCTCGGCGAGCTGGGCCGCGACGCGCTCGGCTTCTCCGCCCACGTGCCGCACTACGTCGCCCAGGCCGAGTACCCGGCCGCCGCCGAGGTGC
The DNA here is from genome assembly GCF_040296145.1 of Micromonospora sp. NPDC002296. Classification (NCBI taxonomy): domain Bacteria; kingdom Bacillati; phylum Actinomycetota; class Actinomycetes; order Micromonosporales; family Micromonosporaceae; genus Micromonospora; species Micromonospora sp. NPDC002296. The sequence goes on along the minus strand of NZ_JBEOWQ010000005.1, from coordinate 35,563 downwards.
TGCTCGCCTCGGTGTCCCGCAGCACCGGGCTGCTGTTGCCCCGCGACGGGCTGCGCTCGGCCGCCGAGGTGGTCCGGGTCGAGATCGACCGTCAGGTCGCACAGACCGAGGACGCCGCCGCCCTCGTCTCGGCCCTGGAGGAGCAGTACGACGCGTTCGCCCGGGGCCGCGGCGAGAAGAACCTGCTCGCCGCCGAGGCCGGCCCCCTGCCCACCGCCGACGAACTCGGCGCCGAGCTGGAACGGTTCCTGGCCGAGCAGGGCCGACCGGGCGACACCCCGGGGAGCTGACCGGGCGGCCGGGGCGGGGATACGGCAGGCTGGAGGCATGCGCCTGGCGACCTGGAACGTGAACTCGGTGAAGGCCCGCCTGCCCCGGCTGCTCGACTGGCTGGCCGCCACCGGCCCCGACGTCGTCTGCCTTCAGGAGACCAAGTGCCCCGACGGGGCGTTCCCGGTGGCCGAGGTCGGCGAGCTGGGCTACACCGTGGCCAGCCACAGCGACGGCCGGTGGAACGGGGTGGCGATCCTGTCCCGCGTCGGGCTGTCCGACGTGACGGTCGGCTTCCCCGGCGAGCCGGGCTTCCCCGAGCCGGAGGCCCGGGCCATCTCGGCCACCTGCGCCGGGCTGCGGGTCTGGTCGGTGTACGTGCCCAACGGCCGCGCCGTCGACGACCCGCACTACGCGTACAAACTGGCCTGGTTCGCCGCCCTTCGGGAGGCGCTGGAGCGGGAGCTGACCGGCGGGCCGCCGGTGGCGGTGTGCGGCGACTTCAACGTGGCCCCGACGGACGCCGACGTCTGGGACCCGGCGCTGTTCGCCGCCTCCACCCACGTCACCCCCGCCGAGCGGGCCGCCCTCGCGGCGCTGCGCGACCTGGGGCTGCACGACGTGGTGCCCACCCCGATGAAGGGCCCGCACCCCTACACGTACTGGGACTACCGGGCCGGGATGTTCCACCAGAACAAGGGCATGCGAATCGACCTGGTGTACGCGTCCGCGCCGTTGGCCCTGGCGGTCCGCGCCGCGTACGTGGACCGGGAGGCCCGCAAGGGCAAGGGGCCCTCGGACCACGCCCCGATCGTGGTGGACGCCGACCTGGTCCCGGCCGCCGAGACGTTCTGACCTGCGCCCCGCCGTCGGGTGGCCTTGCCGGTGGTTAGGGTGGACCCATGGCAGTCGTGAAGATCAACGCGATCGACGTTCCGGAAGGCGCGGGCGAGGAACTGGAGCGGCGATTCGCGGCCCGGGCCGGCGCGGTGGAGGGTTCCCCCGGTTTCCTCGGCTTCGAGCTGCTCCGCCCGGTCGGCGGCGAGAAGCGCTACTTCGTCTACACAAAGTGGGAGACCGAGGAGGCGTACCAGGCGTGGGCGGCCGGGCCGTCGCGGGCCGCGCACGCCGGCGGCGAGGGCGGCGAACAGCGGCGCCCGGTCGCCTCCGGCGCGAGCCTGCTGGAGTTCGACGTGGTCCTGCAGGTGCCGCCCCGGCCCTGATCCGGGTCGCGGAACCCGTCAGGGGGCCGACCTCGACACACGATCCGCCGTTGTTGCCGCTCTTCCTTGCTCGGTTCGACGGCCTCACGGACGCGACACGCCGTGCCGGTTCTCGCTGAACGACAGACGATCATGAAACGACGCGCGCGGGGCAGAAAAGAGGGGGGAGCACGGGGGCCTTACGGTGATCCAGTCCCACTGGCGCCCAGGAGAGAGCCCGTCGGCGTCACTCTGGCCGGACGCGTCTACGTGAGAGTGCAGTGACGCGGATTTCCTCCGGTCGAACGCCGAGCTGGGCCTGACCGTGAACACGGCGTCGTCCACGGCAGGACACGGCACCCTTCCTGTCTCCGCCACCCTCATCCATCGGGCGATGCTCTGGATTCGCAGCATCCATGGTTCCGTCTCCGCCTACCTCGTGAAGCACGGAGCCGAGGAGTCGGAGCTGACGGCGCTGCGGATGCAGGTGGCCTGACGGCCAGGCCGGCGTGCGGCCCCTTCGCCAAGTTAGGGGCCGTCAGGGGCGGCGGGTGTCCACCAGCGAGGCGAAGGCGACCACGTTGTCGGCGTAACCCGTCCGCCCGCCCACCCACTGGCCGCCGCAGGTGATCAGCCGCAGCCCCGGCGGCCCGTCGTCGCCGTACACCCGGTCGGCGGGCAGGGCATCCTTGCCGAAGTGCTCGACCGAGTCCACCGCGAAGAGCACCACGTCGCCGTCGGCGCGGGTCACCTCGATCCGGTCGCCGGTCGTGAGCTTGCTCAGGTCGTAGAAGACCGCCGGGCCGTTCTTCGTGTCCACGTGCCCGACGATCACGGCCCGGCCCGGCTCGCCCGGGGTCGGGCCACGGTCGTACCAGCCGGTCTCATCGGCTTTCGCCAGCGGCGGCACGTCGACCGACCCGTCGGGCGCCTGCCCGACCGGAGCCACGGGCGCGGACACCCGGATCGCCGGCACGGCCAGGGACACCGGTCGGCTGGCGGCCAGCCGGGGAGCGCCCGCGGCGGAGGCTGCGGGCCGGCCGGCGGTTCCGGCGACCCAGTCGAGCGGCCCGGACACGCGGCCCAGCCCCGCGCCGGTGGCGAAGACGCCGACCAGCACCAGGACCACGGCGACGGGCACGGACCACGGCCGGCGCTCCGCCGGCTGCCCGGCACCGGCCGGCGAGGCGGGCAACCGGGGTACGCGTGCGGAGGCCACGACCGGCCTCAGCGCCCGGCGGCGGTGCGGCGGGCGCGGGGCCGGCGTCTGGAGGCCAGGCCGATCGTCACCCCGGCCACGGCCAGCGCCACGCCCCCGGGCAGCAGCAGCCCGCCGGTGGCCGCCCCGGCCGTGCCGCCGAAGCCGGTGTTCGGGCCCCGGCTCGGGTGCTGCGCCGCAGGGTGCGACGGGTGCGGGGCCGGCTCGCGCGTCGGCCTGTGGGTGGGCGAGGGCGGGGGCGAGGGCGTCCGCTTGACCACCTGGAGCATCGTGGTCGCGGTCTCCCCGCCCCGGCACTCCAGCTTGACCCGGTAGTTGCCCGGCCAGACCCGCTCCCGGACCATCGGGGACGCTGTCAGCAGGCCACGGTCCGGTCGGGCGGCGACCCGGCCGAAGGCGTCGGAGACCACGATGGCCGGCACCGAGTTGTCGTGGCAGCTCGCCCGGACGGCGACCAGGTAACCGGGCTGCACCGTGCCGGGGCTGACCTCGACGAAGACGAGCCAGCCGGGCTGTCCGCCGCCGGGCTGTCCGCCATCGGGTCGGCCGCCGCCGGGCTGGTCGGCCGACGCCTCGGGCACCGGGACGACCGCGGGGGCACCGGCGGCCCGCGCGACCCCCGCGAGCGGGCCGGCCATCACGCCGACCGTGGTGACCGCGAGCGGGCCGGCGACCGCGGCGACCGCGACCGCCAGCGCGGCGCCGAGGCGCGTGGCTGACCCCATGACCCCTCCCGGCGCGGTAACGCGACGCCGGGCACCGGCCGCCCGGCCTGCCGTACGGGACGGGTCCGCCCGTCCCGGTCGTACATCACATCCGGTCCGGCGTGGCCGTCGCGTACGCTCGGGTCGCTGTGACCTCCACCGACCCGAACCCCGCCGCGACCGTGCCGCCGCACGCGCCCCGGATCCGCACCTTCCACCCCCGGCGCGGCCGGATGAGCGACCGTCAGGTCGACGACCTGGACCGGCTCTGGCCGGCGTACGGCATGACGATCACCGACGACCTCGCCGCGCCGGTGGACCTGGCGGCGCTGTTCGGCCGCCGGGCCCCCGTGGTGCTGGAGATCGGGTCCGGGATGGGGGACGCCACGGCCGAGATGGCCATCGGCGACCCGAACCGAGACTATCTGGCCGTCGAGGTGCACACGCCCGGAATCGCCAACCTGCTGGGTCTGGTGGAGCGCCACGGCCTGGGCAACGTGCGGGTCGGGCGGGGCGACGCGCTCGACCTGGTCCGGGCGCTGCCGGAGGGCTCGTTGGACGCGGTGCACGTGTTCTTCCCCGACCCGTGGCCGAAGTCGCGCCACCACAAGCGGCGGATCATCCAGCCGGCGCACGTGGCGCTGCTGCGTTCCCGGCTGGTCCCCGGTGGGACGCTGCACTGCGCCACGGACTGGGCCGAGTACGCCGAGTCGATGCGCGAGACGCTGACCGCCGACCCGGGGCTGACCGACGTGCACGACGGGTACGCCCCGCGTCCCGCCCACCGGCCGATCACCAAGTTCGAGCGCCGCGCGTTGACCGCCGGCCGCCCGGTTCTCGACCTGATCCACCGTCGGGCGTGACCGGCAGGCTCCCGGTTGGCGCGGGAGGCCCTACGGCAGGCACGATGGACGGGCTATGACGCTCACCGCCGCGCTGCCGACAAGCGCCGACCCCGACACCCTCTTCGACGCGTTCGCCGGCTGGGCGAAGGAGCGCGGCCTCGACCTCTACTCCCACCAGGAGGAGGCGGTCATCGAGATCGTCTCCGGCGCGAACGTGATCATGAACACGCCGACCGGCTCGGGCAAGAGCCTGGTGGCGATCGCCGCGCACTTCGCCGCCCTGGCCGACAGCCGGACCACCTTCTACACCGCCCCGATCAAGGCCCTGGTGTCGGAGAAGTTCTTCGCCCTCTGCGAGGTTTTCGGCGCCGACAACGTCGGCATGCTCACCGGCGACGCCAGCGTCAACGCCGACGCCCCGATCATCTGCTGCACGGCCGAGATCCTGGCCAACCTCGCGCTGCGCGAGGGCGAGCGGGCCGACGTCGGCCAGGTGGTCATGGACGAGTTCCACTTCTACGCCGAGCCGGACCGGGGCTGGGCCTGGCAGGTGCCGATCATCGAGCTGCCCCAGGCGCAGTTCGTGCTGATGTCGGCCACCCTCGGCGACACCACCCGCTTCGTCGACGATCTCACCCGGCGCACCGGCCGGCCGACCGCCGTCGTCCGCTCGGCCGAGCGGCCGGTCCCGCTCATCTTCACGTACGCGATGACGCCGATGCACGAGACCCTCGAGGAGCTGCTGGAGACCAAGCAGGCCCCGGTGTACGTCGTGCACTTCACCCAGGCCGCCGCCCTGGAGCGCGCCCAGGCGCTGATGAGCGTCAACGTCGCCAGCCGGGCCGAGAAGGACATGATCGCCGAGGCGATCGGCCGGTTCCGGTTCACCTCCGGGTTCGGCAAGACCCTGTCGAGGCTGGTCCGGCACGGCATCGGCGTGCACCACGCCGGCATGCTGCCGAAGTACCGCCGCCTCGTCGAGACCCTTGCCCAGGCCGGGCTGCTCAAGGTCATCTGCGGCACCGACACCCTCGGCGTCGGCATCAACGTGCCGATCCGCACCGTGCTGTTCACCGGCCTGAGCAAGTACGACGGCATCCGCACCCGGCTGCTCAAGAACCGCGAGTTCCACCAGATCGCCGGCCGGGCCGGCCGGGCGGGCTTCGACACCATCGGCCGGGTCGTCGTGCAGGCCCCCGAGCACGTCATCGACAACGAGAAGGCCCTCGCGAAGGCCGGCGACGACCCGAAGAAGCGGCGCAAGGTGGTCCGCAAGAAGCCGCCGGAGGGCTCGATCGGCTGGGGCCGGCCCACCTTCGACCGCCTCGTCGAGGCCGAGCCGGAACCGCTGACCTCAAGCTTCCAGGTCAGCCACTCGATGCTGCTCAACGTCATCGGCCGCCCCGGCGACGCGTTCACCGCCATGCGGCACCTGCTCACCGACAGCCACGAGGAGCCCGCCGCACAGCGCCGGCACATCCGCCGGGCGATCGCCATCTACCGGGCGCTGCGGGCCGGTGGAGTGGTGGAGGAGCTGCCCGAGCCGGACGAGACCGGCCGCCGGGTCCGGCTCACCGTCGACCTCCAGCTCGACTTCGCGCTCAACCAGCCGCTGTCACCGCTCGCCCTGGCCACCATCGAGCTGCTGGACGCCGAGTCACCGTCGTACGCCCTCGACGTGCTCTCGGTGATCGAGTCGATCCTCGACGACCCCCGCCAGGTGCTCTCCGCGCAGCAGTTCAAGGCCCGCGGCGAGGCGGTCGCCGCGATGAAGGCCGAGGGCATCGAGTACGAGGCCCGACTCGAACTGCTCGACGAGGTGACCCACCCGAAGCCCCTCGCGGAGCTGCTGGAGGCCGCGTACGAGATGTACCGGCAGGGGCACCCCTGGGTCGCCGACCACCAGCTCTCCCCCAAGTCGGTCGTCCGCGACATGTACGAGCGGGCGATGACCTTCACCGAGTACGTGCAGTTCTACTCCCTCACCCGGTCCGAAGGGCTGGTGCTGCGGTACCTCGCCGACGCGTACAAGACGCTGCGCCAGACCGTCCCCGAGGACGCCAAGACCGAGGAGCTGGTCGACCTCATCGAGTGGCTGGGCGAGCTGGTCCGCCAGGTCGACTCCAGCCTGATCGACGAGTGGGAGCGGCTGCGCAACCCCTCCGACGTCGCGGAGGCCGCCGAGGCGTACGCCAACCTGGACGACCGGCCGCCGGCGGTCACCCGCAACGCCCGGGCGTTCCGGGTGCTGGTGCGCAACGCGCTGTTCCGCCGGGTCGAGCTGGCCGCCCTGCGCCGCTGGTACGACCTGGGTGAGCTGGACGGCGGGGACGGCTGGAACGCGGACGCGTGGGCCGACGCGCTGGAGCCGTACTTCGAGGCGTACGACTCGATCGGGGTCGGCCCGGACGCCCGCGGCCCGGCGCTGCTGATGATCGAGCAGGGCCGGGAGCGGTGGACGGTCCGGCAGATCCTCGACGACCCGGACGAGGACCACGACTGGGGCATCAGCGCCGAGATCGACCTGGCCGCCTCCGACGAGGTGGGCGCCGCCGCCGTCCGGATCACGGACGTCGGCCAGCTCTAGCCGATCTTCACAGGAGGGGCAGTCCGGACGTCCGGACTGCCCCTCCTTTTCGCTGGGAGATGTCAGACCCATCGATTAGAATGTGTGTACTAAACCAAGTCCTGACCTGGGAGGACTTCCGTGAACGCGTCCACCTCCAGCACCCTCCCGCCCTACGCCACCCTCCTCGGCTTCACCCGGTACGTCGACCGCACCGGGCCCACCAAGGCGAGCTTCGTCGGGGGCCTGCGCAAGCAGCGGGCGAGCCGGCACGGCTTCAACCCGCACGGCCAGTTCGTCAAGGCGCTCAAGGCCGACGTCGCGTTCCACACCGGCGGCACCCACCTGGCGCAGGTCGCCGACGTGGTCAAGCCGCGCTGGCGCCCGCTCTACCAGGCGCTCGTGCCGGGCGCGACTGCCTGGCTGCGCTCCCTCGGCGAGCCGACCGCCGTCGACCTGGCCCAGACCCGCGACGCCCTGGCCATGCTCGGCGACCTCCCCGTCAAGATCAACCCCCACTTCGGCATCCGGTACGCCGAGGACGGCCGCGCCGAGGCCGTCCGCCTGCACTTCGACGAGGCCCCGCCCAGTGAGGAGACGGCCCTGGCCACCCTGCACCTGATGGCCCGGCACATGGACGCCGTCCTCCCCCACGCCACCCCGGTCCTGGTAGACGTCCGCCGAGGCGAGGCATACCGGATGCCGGGCAGCGTCAAGCCCGATCAGGTCGAGCAATGGCTGGCCGGCGAGGCGGCAGCCTTCCGCGCCATCTGGTCCACCGCCGCCTGACCCACCCCCAATCCGACGCGCCGCCTCCCACCCGTCCACGGGAGGCGGCGCGTCGGCCCGTTCCGGGCTTGGCCGTGGGAGGCGGCGCGTCGGCCCGTTCCGGGCTTGGCCGCCGGCTGTCGACGTGGAGGTCGTCGCTGCAAGGTCACGCTCGATCCGGGAAACAGTGGTCACCGTGGCGCCCGGAGGCCCCTGTTTCCTGGATCGAGCACGACTTTGACACGACCCTGAGGGGCCACAACGGGGTTATCCACAGGGGACGGCGGAGTCCGACCGAAATCGGCAGAGTCGGGGCATGCCAAAAGCTCCGTTACGACCTCCGCAGTTGCGGGGCCGAATCTTCCGTGGCTCGGTGGCCGTGTCTCACGGGCTCCTCACCCGCAACGAACTACGCAGTTCCGCCTGGCGCCCGTTGTTCCGGGATGTGTACGCGGACGCCCGCCTCACGGTCACCCACCGCCACCGGTGCGCTGCGGTGGCCCGCTGGCTGGTGTCTCCCGGCACGGCCGTCGCCGGGCGATCAGCGGCGGCGTTGTACGGGGTGGGCCGCGTCGCCCTCGACGAGCCGATCGACGTCCTGACGCCCAAAGGGCCGTTCCCCCTACCCTCGCACCCGACGGCAGCGCCCCGGTCGGTACCAGGAGGTGGCCACCGGCAGGAAGCAGGAGGGGGTGATCGGCAGGGCCCGAGGGTGGGACGCCGGCAGGGGCCGATGACAGGGCTGCGGGTGCATCGGGCCGACGTGGATCCGTCGGATGTCGTCAATCGGGCGGGCGTGCTCGTGACCACTGCGGCCCGTACCTGCTGGGACCTGGCCCGTTGGCTGGACGTCGTGGAGGCGGTCGTCGTCATCGACGGACTGCTGGCGCGTCGCCTCACCGACGTTCCGGCGCTGCGCGAGTACGCGCTGACCCGGGCCGGGCTGCGGGGCTGGCGTTCCCTGCTGCGCGCGGTCGAACTGGCCGACCCGGGGGCCGAGTCGCCGCAGGAGTCCCGGACCAGGGTGCGGCTGGTGCTGGCCGGGCTGCCCCGGCCGCGTACCCAGTGGGTCGTCTCCGACGGTGGGCGATTCGTGGCCCGGCTGGACCTGGCCTGGCCCGAATTCAGGGTCGCCGTCGAGTACGACGGGCTCTGGCACGACGACCCCGAGCAGTTCCACCGCGACCGCCGTCGACTCAACCGGCTCCTCGGCGAGGACTGGCTCGTGCTTCATGTGACGGCGCGGCGCCTGCGCGCCGACTTCGACGGCTTCGTCGCCGAGGTGCGGGCGGCGCTGCGCTCCCGCGGCCACCGCCGCCGGGCGTGATGAGGCTCGAACATGGAAGTAGTGGCCTCCTGTGCGTCAGAGGCCACTACTTCCTGGATCGAGCGCGATCATGCCCGGCGGGGCAGCGCGAGGGCCGGTCAGGAAAGGAACTTCTCCAGGTCGTCGATGATCTTGTTGGCGGCGCCGACGCCGATGCCGGTCATCCAGACCTCGTCGGAGACCGGGTACGCCTTGCCGGCCTTAACCGCGGACAGGCCCTTCCACAACGTGCCGCCGGAGACGGTGCTCTGCTCGGCGGCGGCCTTCTCGCCGTACGCGGTCACGAAGATGACGTCGGCGTCGACCTCGTTGACCCGCTCGGGGCTGACCGCGTCGAAGCGCTTGTCCTCCTTGTCGGCGAGCTTCTGCCGCTCGGGGCGGCCCAGCCCGGTGTCACCGATCACGATGCCGGAGAAGGAGTCCGGGCCGTAGACCCGGATCGAGCCGGGCATGAAGCGCACGATGGAGATCTTCCGCTGGGCGGCGTCGCCGAGCTTCGCGCCGAAGTCCGCAGCCCGCTTCTCGTACGTGGTGAGCAGCTCGCGGGTCTGCTCCTCCTTGCCGAGCGCCTTGCCGTCGAGGAGGAGGTTCTCCTTCCAGGTGATGCCCACCTGCTCGGTGAACACCGTCGGGGCGATGGCGGCCAGCTCGTCGTAGAACTTCTCCTGGCGGAACTTGCTGCCGAGGATCAGGTCGGGCTTGAGGGCGTTGATCGCCTCCAGGTCGGGCTCGGTGACCACCCCGACCGTCTTGATCCCGGCCAGCTTCTCCTCACCGAAGTAGGTCGGCCAGCCCTTCGCCTCGCCCGCGGTCGCCGCACCGACCGGTGTGATGCCCAGCGACAGCGTTGTGTCGATCTTGTCTGTGTCGAGGACCACGACCCGCTTCGGATCGGCCGGCACCTTGGTGGTGCCCATGGCGTGGGTGATCTCCCGGGTGTCCCCGGCGGCGGTGTCGGCGACGGGGTCGCTCTCTCCGCAGGCGGTGAGTCCGACGCTGAGGGCGACGGCCGCGGTGAGCACGGCGGCGAGACGACGCATCGATGTTCCTTTCAGAGGGTTCCGCCGGCCGGTGAGCCGGAGGAGGTGACGGAGGAGGCGGCCCGAGCGGGCGCTGCCAGGGAGGGGCTGGTGAGGGCCGGTACGACCAGAGGCGCGCCGGTCACCGGGCAGGGCACGACGACGCAGTCGAGCCCGAAGACGTCGCGGACCAGCTCCACGGTGAGGATCTCCCGGGGCGGGCCGGCGGCCACCACCCGGCCGGAGCGCATGGCGATCAGGTGGTCGGCGTACCGGGCGGCCTGGTTGAGGTCGTGCAGCACGGCGACCACGGTCCGGCCCCGCTCGGCGCGCAGCCGGTGCAGCAGGTCCAGCACCTCCACCTGATGGGCCAGGTCGAGGAAGGTGGTCGGCTCGTCCAGCAGCAACGCCTCGGTGTCCTGGGCCAGGGTCATCGCGATCCAGACCCGCTGCCGCTGCCCGCCGGAGAGGGTGTCCACCGGCCGGTCGGCGAGGCCGGCCACGTCGGCGAGCTCCATCGCCTCGTCGACGGCGGCGCTGTCCCGCTCCGACCACTGCCGCCACCACCGCTGGTACGGCTGCCTGCCCCGGCCGACCAGGTCGGCGACCGTGACCCCCTCGGGCACCAGCGGGCTCTGCGGCAGCACGCCGAGACGTTGGGCGACCTCCCGGGTCGGCAGGTCCCGGATCGCGGTGCCGTCGAGCAGCACCGCGCCCCGGCTGGGGGTGAGCAGCCGGGCCATGGTGCGCAGCAGCGTCGACTTGCCGCAGGCGTTCGGGCCGACGACGACCGTGAAGGCGTCGGCGGGCAGCTCGAGGTCGAGGCCGTCCAGGACGGTCCGCTCGTCGTAGCCGACGACCAGGTCGCGGGTGGAGAGCATCGCGGCTCCTCGGGAGGGGACGACGGACGGGGACGGTGGGGACGCCGGGGGACGACGCGGCGCCGGCAGGGCGCCGTGGCCGGCGCCGGTCGTGGGCATCAGGACGGCCGCCGGCGTCCGCGCAGCAGCAGGAAGATCAGGTACGGCCCGCCGATCGCGGCGGTCAGCACGCCCGCCGGGAGCTGGGTGGGGGCGAGCAGCCGACGGCCGGCGAGGTCGGCGAGGACCAGCAGCAGCGCGCCGAGCAGGGCGGAGCAGAGCAGCGGGGGACGCTCGGCCCGGACCAGCCGGCGGGCGAGCTGGGGCGCGACCAGGGAGACGAAGTCGACGGCGCCGACCTGCGCGGTGACCATCGCGGCGGCGAGCACCCCGGTCCCGGCCAGGCCGATCCGGCGGGCGACCGGGCGGACGCCGATTCCGCGTGCGGTGTCGTCGTCCAGGGCGGTGCTGTTCAGTGCCCAGCCGGCCCAGAGCAGCACGGGCAGCAGCGCCAGCAGGGTGACCGCGATCCATGCCGCCTCGGTCCATCCCTTTCCGGCGAGGGTGCCGACCAGCCAGATCTGGGCGCGCATCCCGTCGATCGGGTCGACGGTCATCAGGACCACCTCGATCAGCGCCCGCAGCGCGAAGGCCACCGCGACCCCGGCGAGGACGAATCGCTGGGCGGCCAGCCCGTGCCGGGCACCGAGGGCGAGCACCAGCGCCGCCGCGGCCAGCCCGCCGAGCAGCGCCGCCGGGGCGACCAGGACGGCGGCTGCCCCACCGGTCAGGGCGACGGTGGCGGCCAGCCCGGCCCCCTGGGTGATGCCGATGACGTCCGGGCTGGCCAGCGGGTTGCGGGCCACGCTCTGGATCAGCGTGCCGGCGACGCCGAACGCCGCGCCGGCCACCGCCGCGAGGACCAGTCGGGGCAGCCGCAGGTCGAGCACCACCAGGTCGTACGGGGTGCCGGCGCCGGAGAGGGCGCGCAGCACGTCGGCCGGCGCGACGTACGGGGTGCCGAGGGCGAGGCTGAGCACCCCGGCGGCGACGAGCAGCCCGGTCAGCGCGGCGGCGACCAGCACCGGCCGGCGGCGTACCGGCACCCGCAGCGGGCCGAGGCGCAGCAGGGTCCGGCCGGGCGGGGCGGATCGGGGACGGGCCCCGGTGGCGAGGGCGCTCACGCCGTCACCACCCGGGCGCGGCGGACGAGGAAGGCCAGCAGCGGGGCGCCGATCAGCGCGGTGATCACCCCGGCGGGCACCTCGCCGGGCGGGGCGACGAGCCGGCCGACGACGTCGGCGCCGAGCAGCAGGGCGGGTCCGAGCAGGGCGGCGACGGCGAGGGTCCACCGGTGGTCCGCGCCGACCAGGGCCCGGGCCAGGTGCGGCACGGCGAGCCCGACGAACGCGATCGGCCCGGCCGCCGCCACGGCCGCCCCGGTGAGCAGCACCCCGGCCGCGCCGCCGCCGAGGCGGACCAGGCCGATGCGGTGGCCCAGTCCCCGGGCCACGTCGTCGCCGAGGGCGAGCGCGTCCAGGCCCCGGGCGACCAGGACGGCCAGCACGAGCCCGGCGAGGACGAGCGGCAGCACCTGACCGGTGACGCCGACGTCCCGGCCGGTCAGCCCGCCGACCACCCAGAACCGGTACTCCTCGAAGGTGCGGGCGTCGATGCTGAGCAGCGCGTACACGACGGCGCCGAGACTGGCGTCGAGCGCGGCGCCGGTCAGCGCGAGGGTGACCGGCGAGGCGCCCTCGCGGGTCCGGTTGGCGACGGCGAACACGGCCAGGCCGGCCAGGAGCGCCCCGGCGACGCCGAACCAGACGTACCCGGCGAGGCTGCCGACGCCGAAGACGGCGATGGCCAGCACCACGCCGCACGACGCGCCGGCGCTGATGCCGAGGATGCGCGGCTCGGCCAGCGGGTTGCGGGTCAGCGCCTGGAACAGCACCCCGGCGACGGCGAGGGCGAGACCGACGACGATGCCCAGGGTGGTGCGCGGCATCCGCAGCTCGCGGACGATGGTGGTGGCGTCCCCGCCGTCGGGGGCGACCAGCGCGTGCCACACGTCGTCGGGCGCGAGCGGCCGGCTGCCGAGGGCGAAGCTGGCGAGCACGGCGAGTGCCAGCACCGCCGCCGCTCCCACGGTGACGGCCACCCGGCGGCCCGACCCGCGGGCGGGCCGGCTGGCGGCCCGGATCGGCCGCGCGGCGACGGTGGTCACGAAACTCCCTCAGCTTAGGCTCGCCTTACCTTAACTGAGCTGCTCAGACCCGCCTAACCGAGGGGATGTAGATCCGGATCGCGTGCGCCGTGCAGCATTCCCGCGCCCAGGGCGGCGGCCCCGAGGGCCGCCACGCCGGCCAGGCCGAGCCCGGAGGAGCCCGCCGCGCCGATCCCGCCGTCGCCGGTCGCCGCCCCACCGGAGGGCACGACGTCGTACGGCCGCATCATCTCGTTGTCCTCGTGCTCCAGCAGGTGGCAGTGCCAGGCAAAGCGGCCCGGAAGGTCGAACCGGGCCTTGATCCGGGTCACCTCCCCGGGGAGCACGGCCACCGTGTCCAGCCACCCGCGCTCGGCCGGGCTCGGCGGCTGCTGGCCGGTCGGCCCCCGCCCGACCAGCTCGAACTGCACCTGGTGCAGGTGGATCGGGTGGGCGGCCGGGGTGAAGTTGTGGAACTCCCAGATTTCCGTGCCGTACAGCCGCGGCGTCTCGGTGACCGGCGCGTTCCAGCGCAGCGGCACCGCCCGGCCGTCCCGGTCGACGGTGCCCAGCAGCGCGGCCACCGGGCCGGCGCCGGGCGACGTCGACATCGTCTCGTTCAGCGACAGCCGGCGGACCCGTTCGGCCGGGCCGAGCGGTCGCGACGACGGCAGGTCGAGCTGGTCCGGCGGGACGCTGCGGTCCGGGCCGCTCGCCTCGGTGACGACGAGCTTCAGCACCTGGCCGGTGGTGTGCGGGTCGGCCGGTTCGACGTCCGCCCCCGGGCCGCCGGACAGCCCGTCCGGGCCCTCGTTGACCAGGTACAGCTCGGTCCCCGCCGGCACGTCGGAGAAGTCGACCACCGCGTCGACCCGGGAACCGCCGCCCAGCGGCAGCTTGCCCAGTCGCACCGGCGCCGGCAGGAACCCGCCGTCGCTGCCGATCTGCCAGAACGGCACCGCCGGCCGCGCCGGCCGCGCCGTGGGATGCGCCGCCACCGACAGCAGCAGGAACCGCGAGTTGCAGCCGTTGAGCAGGCGGAACCGGTAGCGCCGACGTTCCACCTCCAGCACCGGCCAGGTGCGGCCGTTGACCACGATGGTGTCGGCGAAGACCGCCGGGTGCCAGATCGGCGACACGTCCGTCTCCGGCACGTACCGGCCGGGACGGCCGTCGAACTCGGCCCGGCTGGCCGGGTAGCGCAGCGAGCCGTCGACGGTGAAGCTGCGGTCCTGGATCACCAGCGGGATCTCGTGGTGGCCGCGGGCGGAACCGCCGGCCGGGCCGGTCGTCGCGCCGGGGAGCACCCCGGGCGGCAGGTCGGAGGCGCCGCCGCGCAGCAGGTACAGGCCGATCGGCCCGGCGTACATGGTCAACCGGGTCAGGCCGAGGGCGTGGTCGTGGTACCAGAGGGCGGTGGCGCGCTGGTCGTTGGCGTACTCGACGGTCGCCGCGCCGGGCGACCACCGGGTCCCGCGGTAGTCGGCGTACCGGTCGCCGAACTCGCGGTACGAGCTGCCGTACCGCGCGTACCCGGCCGGGAGGTCGCGGCAGTCCGGCAGGTACCAGGCCTCCGGGTGGCCGTCGCTCTCCTGCCGGTTGTGCCCGCCGTGCAGGTGCACGACGAGCGGCACCGGTCCCAGGTAGGGGCCCGGCGTGCGGCGGAAGCGGCCGGCGTGGTCCCGCCCCTCGTCGCCGCCGGCCGGGTTGGCCCAGTGCAGGGTCGGGTCCACCGGGAGCAGGTGCGGCAGGTACCGGCCACGCCGGTCGAGGAGCTGGTTGAGCCAGGTGACCCGGACGGGCCGGCCGGCCCGGGCCTCGATGGTGGGGCCCGGGTACCGGAAGCTGCCGGGGTGGGCCGCCGAGCCGAAGCCCCAGACGGTGGTGGGCGGCAGCGACCGGGGCAGGACCTGCTGGCGGAACTGCCGCACCGCGACCGCGTACTCGTCGGCGTCGGGGGCCCCGAGGTCCCGGGGCATGGCCCGGGGAACCGGGAGCGGGGTGACGTACTTCGGGATGTCGCGCGGGTCCAGCGGCGGGGCCGGACGCGGCCCGGCGACCGCCCACCCGGCCGGTGTCAGCGCGACCGCGCCACCCGCCGCCCCCGCGATGAGCAGACCTCTCCTGGAGACCATCTCCCCGCACCTCCCCGCGTCGTCGTCCCGAGACCGAGGCTAGATGGAATGAATTTCGCTCAGAGTGGCAAAAGCCGCTTTCTTCTCGGAAACCCTCGTTCAGGCGATGACGGCACCATTCACCCCCATACGCTGGTCGCATGGAATTCGACCAGCACACCGTCGTGCTCCTGGCCTGGCCCGAGAACGCGCCGGAACTGCCCCGGGACGCTGCGGACCGGCTGCGCGACGCCCACCTGGCCCACCAGGCGGGGCTGGTGGAGCAGGGCCTCGTCCTGGCGGCCGGGCCCTTCCTCGACCCCGACGACGACCGGCTGCGCGGCTTCGCGGTGCTCGCGGTCGATCGGGCGGCGGCCCGCGAGCTGTACGGCAACGACCCGGCGGTCCGGGCCGGCCAGCTCGTCGTGCGGGTGATGAGCTGGCTGGTGCCGCAGGGCAACGTACGGTTCGGCGACGTGCCGATCCCCCGGTCGATGCTGGAGATGGCGGCGGGCGACTGAGCCGGCACCGGCACGGGGCCGGGGGCCGCCGGGGTGGTCAGCCCGCGGCGTCCTCGCGGGGCGTCGGCACCCCGACACCGGCGTCGACCTGGTGGTCGGCCCAGACGTACTCCGTGGGCAGCAGCTCGGCGACCGGCACGGCGCGCAGCGCGTCCGCCGGGCCGACGATGACCCGGATCGACGGGAAGTAGTCCAGCAGCACCTGCCGGCACCGGCCGCACGGCGGGATGACGCCCCGTCCCCGGTCGCCCACCGCCACGATCGTCTCCAGCTCGCCCGCGCCCTGGGTGGCGGCGGCACCGATCGCGACCACCTCGGCGCACGGCCCACCGGTGAAGTGGTAGACGTTCACGCCGGTGAAGACCCGGCCGTCGGCGGTACGGGCGGCGGCGGCGACGGTGTGGTTGTCGCTGCGACAGCGCAGCTTGGCGACCGCCGTGGCGGCCTGCACCAGGGCCCGGTCGGTGTCTCGCATGGTCATTTCTCGGCGTCCCCGCGGTCGGTGTCGGTCGGCGGTCAACTCTAGACGGCGGTAACCGGGGGGCGGTCGGCACTCGGGCTGCCTATCCTTGGCGACGACATGCAGAATCCAGCCGTTCCCGCCGCACCCGCCGCGTCCGACACCGTCCGCGAGCTGCACCGCCGCCTGCCCACCCTGATGTTCCGCGACCAGCGCCGGCTCCAGCGGCGCCTCGACGGCGCCCGGCGGCTGCGCGACCCGCAGCGGCGCGAGGCTGCCCTGGCCGAGATCACCGCCGATGCGGCCCGGGCCGAGCAGCGGCTCGCCGACCGTCGGGCGGCCGTGCCCGTGATCACCTACCCGGCCGGACTGCCGGTCAGCGACCGCAGGGACGACATCGCCGCCGCGATCCGCGACCACCAGGTGGTGATCGTGGCCGGCGAGACCGGTTCCGGCAAGACCACCCAGCTGCCGAAGATCTGCCTGGAGCTGGGGCGTGGGGTGCACGGGCTGATCGGGCACACCCAGCCGCGCCGGCTGGCCGCCCGGACGGTGGCCGACCGGATCGCCGAGGAGCTGGGCACCGAGCTGGGCGACGTGGTCGGCTACAAGGTCCGCTTCCACGACCAGGTCGGCGACCGCAGCCTGGTGAAGCTGATGACCGACGGCATCCTGCTGGCCGAGTTGCAGACCGACCGGATGCTGCGCCAGTACGACACGCTGATCATCGACGAGGCGCACGAGCGCTCCCTCAACATCGACTTCATCCTGGGGTACCTGCGGCAGCTCCTCCCCCGCCGCCCCGACCTCAAGGTGATCATCACCTCGGCGACCATCGAGACGGACCGGTTCGCAAAACACTTCGCGGACCCCGAGGGCAGGCCGGCCCCGGTGGTCGAGGTGTCCGGACGGACGTACCCGGTGGAGCTGCGGTACCGGCCGCTGGTCGAGGTGGCCGAGGCAGAGGCCGACGAGGCCGACGACGAGGAGAACGTCCGCGACCAGGTCCAGGCGATCGGCGACGCGGTGGAGGAGCTGGCCGCCGAGGGGCCGGGCGACATCCTGGTCTTCCTCTCCGGCGAGCGGGAGATCCGGGACACCGCCGACGCGCTGGCCAGGCTGGTGGAGAGGAAACGGTCGCTGCTCGGCACCGAGATCCTGCCGCTGTACGCCCGGCTGTCGTCCGCCGAGCAGCACCGGGTGTTCGCCCCGCACGCCGGGCGCCGGGTGGTGCTGGCCACCAACGTCGCCGAGACCTCGCTGACCGTGCCGGGCATCAAGTACGTGGTGGACCCGGGCACCGCCCGGATCTCCCGGTACTCCAGCCGGCTGAAGGTGCAGCGGCTGCCGATCGAGCCGGTGTCCCAGGCGTCGGCCAACCAGCGCAAGGGCCGCTGCGGACGTACCTCGGACGGCATCTGCATCCGCCTCTACGACGAGCCGGACTTCCTGTCCCGCCCGGAGTTCACCGACCCGGAGATCCTGCGCACCAACCTGGCCTCGGTCATCCTCCAGATGACCTCGATCGGGCTGGGCGACGTCGCGGCGTTCCCGTTCATCGACCCGCCGGACCGGCGCAACGTCGCCGACGGGGTGAACCTGCTGCACGAGCTGGGCGCGCTCGACCCGGCCGAGACGGACCCGGACAAGCGGCTCACCCCGCTGGGCCGGCGGCTGGCCCAGCTCCCGGTCGACCCCCGGCTGGCCCGGATGGTCCTCGAGGGCGAGCGCAACGGTTGCGCCACCGAGGTGGTGGTGATCGCCGCCGCGCTGTCCATTCAGGACCCGCGCGAGCGGCCGGCGGAGCGGCAGGCCCAGGCCGACCAGGCGCACGCCAGGTTCGCCGACAGGGAATCGGACTTCGTCGCGCTGCTGAACCTGTGGCGGTACCTGCGGGAGCAGCAGCGGGAGCTGTCGTCGAGCGCGTTCCGCCGGATGTGCAAGGCGGAGTACCTCAACTACCTGCGGGTGCGCGAGTGGCAGGACATCGTCAGCCAGCTCCGCCAGGTGCTCCGTACCCCCGAGCAGGGCGACGGCCGACGGGGCGGGCGCGGCGCGAAGGAGGCCGGGGCGGACGGCGGCCGGCGCGGCCCGGCCGCGGACCTGCCGGAGGAGATCGACACCCCGAAGGTGCACCAGTCGCTGCTGGCCGGCCTGCTGTCCCACGTCGGGCTCAAGGACCCGCAGAAGCACGAGTACCTGGGCGCGCGGGGCGCGAAGTTCGCCCTGTTCCCGGGGTCGGCGCTGTTCAAGAAGCCGCCGCGCTGGGTGATGGCCGCCGAGTTGGTGGAGACCTCCCGGCTGTGGGGGCGGGTGGCCGGCCGGGTCGAGCCGGAGTGGGTCGAGCCGCTGGCCCAGCACCTGGTCAAGCGCAGCTACAGCGAGCCGCACTGGGAGAAGAAGCAGGCGGCGGTGCTGGCGTACGAGAAGGTCACCCTGTACGGCGTGCCGCTGGTCACCGCCCGGAAGGTGAACTTCGGACGGATCGACCCGGCGCTGTCCCGGGAGCTGTTCATCCGCCACGCCCTGGTCGAGGGCGACTGGCAGACCCACCACCAGTTCTGGCAGGACAACCAGCGGCTGCTGACCGAGATCGCGGAGCTGGAGAACCGGGCCCGACGGCGGGACATCCTGGTCGACGACGAGACGATCTTCCAGTTCTACGACGAGCGGATCCCGGCCGACGTGGTGTCCGGTCGGCACTTCGACGCCTGGTGGAAGCAGACCCGCCGGGAGCGGCCCGACCTGCTCACGTTCACCCGGGAGCTGCTGGTCAACGCCGGCCGGGGCGGGGTCGCCGAGGCCGACTACCCGGACGAATGGCGGGCCGACGGGGTCGCCCTCCCGCTGACCTACACCTTCGATCCGGGCACCTCGACCGACGGCGTGACCGTGGACATCCCGCTGCCGCTGCTCAACCAGGTGCCGGTGGAGAGCTTCGACTGGCAGGTCCCCGGCCTGCGCGAGGAGATGGTGATCGCGCTGATCCGGTCGCTGCCCAAGCCGGTCCGGCGCAACTTCGTCCCGGTCCCCGACTACGCCCGGGCGGCGCTCGCCGCGATCACGCCGGGCGAGGAGCCGCTGCTGGACGCGCTGACCCGGCAGCTGCGCCGGATGACCGGGGTGACCGTGCCCCGGGACGCCTGGGAGCCGGCGAAACTCCCCGCCCACCTGCGGGTCAGCTTCCGGGTGCTCGACGAGGAGAACAAGCCCGTCGCCGAGGGCAAGGACCTGCCGGCCCTGCAACGCCGGCTCCGCCAGGAGGTGCGCCAGGTGGTGGCCGCCGCCGCGCCGGAGGTGGCCCGCACCGGGCTGACCCAGTGGAGCATCGGCGCCCTGCCGCGCACCATCGAGCAGGTCCGCGCGGGGTACGCGGTGACGGCGTACCCGGCGCTGGTCGACGAGGGGCCGACGGTCGGGGTGAAGGTCTTCGACTCCGAGGCCGAGCAGGCCGCCGCGCACTGGGCCGGCACCCGGCGGCTGCTGCGGCTGACCGTGCCGTCCCCGGCGAAGTTCCTCCAGGGGCGGCTGTCCAACGAGGCGAAGCTGGCGCTGAGCCGCAACCCGCACGGCGGCGTGCAGCAGCTCATCTCCGACGCGGCCGGGGCGGCGATCGACAGGCTGATCGCCGAGGCCGGCGGCCCCGCGTGGGACGCCGAGGGCTTCGCCGCGCTGCGCGAGCGGGTCCGCGCCGACCTGGTGGACACCGTGGTCGAGGTGATGGGGCGGGTGCGGCAGGTGCTCGCCGCCGGGTACGCCGTCGAGCAGCGGCTCGGCAAGACCCAGAACCTGGCCGTGGTTGCCGCCCTGGCCGACATCCGGGCCCAGCTCTCCGGCCTGGTGCACGCCGGCTTCATCACCGAGACCGGGTACACCCGCCTGCCCGACCTGCTGCGCTACCTGACCGCGATCGAACGACGGCTGGACCGGCTGCCGAGCAACCCGCAGCGGGACCGCCAGCAGCAGGACCGGATCGCGGTGGTGCAGAAGGAGTACGCCGACCTGCTCGCCGCGCTGCCGCCGAGCCGACGGCAGTCGACGGCGGTGCGGCAGATCCGCTGGATGATCGAGGAGCTGCGGGTGAACGTGTTCGCCCAGGCGCTCGGCACCCCGTACCCGGTCTCCGAGCAGCGGATCTACCGGGCGATGGACGACGCCGAGGGTCGCTGAGCCGGCCGGGGCGGGGGTCGGACCGGCCCTCCCCCGGGCGGTACGGCCGCCGCCCAGAGGGCCGGACGGCGTGGCGGCGGCGGGTCAGTGCACCGGGGCGGGCACCGCCCGGCCGGCCGGGAGCCCCCGCACGGAGTTGGTCAGGCCGCCGGAGCGGGCCTCCGGGTACGCGTGGGCCCACCAGGCCCGGTTCTCCCGGTACCAGTGGAAGACCTCGGACAGCCCCTCGGCGAACCGGATCTGCGGCTCGAAGCCGAGCTCGTCGGAGATCTTGGTGTAGTCGAGCGAGTACCGCTGGTCCTGGACCTTGCGGTCGGCGACGTGCCGCACCCGCTCCCAGCCGGCCCCGGCGAGCAGCAGGATCTTCTCGGCCAGGGCCTTGTTGGTCAGCTCGACGTCGCCGCCGATGTTGTAGACCTCCCCGGCGCGGCCCTTGCCCAGCACCAGTGCGATGGCCCGGCAGTGGTCGTCGACGTGCAGCCACTCCCGGACCGCGCCGCCGTCACCGTGCAGGGTGATGTCCCCGCCGGTGAGCAGGCTGGTGACGAAGCGCGGGATGACCTTCTCCACGTGCTGGTAGGGCCCGTAGTTGTTGGCGCACCGGGTGATCGACACGTCGACGTCGAAGGTGCGCCAGTACGACCGCACGACGTGGTCGCTGGCCGCCTTCGACGCCGCGTACGGCGAGTTGGGCTCCAGCACGCAGCGCTCGGTCCACGCGCCGTCGGTGATCGACCCGTACACCTCGTCGGTGGAGACGTGCACGACCCGGCCCACGCCGGCGCGGGCGCAGGCGGCCATCAGGCGGTGCGAGCCCATCACGTTCGTCTCGAAGAACGGGGCCGGGTCGTCGATGGAGCGGTCCACATGCGACTCGGCGGCGAAGTGCACCACCGCGTCGTGCCCGGGAACGAGGTCGGCGAGCAGCGGCCGGTCGCAGATGTCGCCGCGGACGAAGGCCAGGCGGGGGTGGCTGACGGGCAGGTTGTTGCGGTCGCTCGCGTAGGTCAGCTTGTCCAGGACCGTCACGTGGCAGTCCTCGAAGCCGGTGTACCGCCCGTTGAGCAGGCTCCGGGCGAAGTGTGACCCGATGAAGCCGGCACCGCCGGTAACCAGGATCCTCATGTGGTGGCCTCCCTGCCACGCGAAGCCCGCGCGTTCGACTTCGTCTTCGACAGGCCGACGGGGCGTCGTGCCTGTGCAAGGCTTCACCATAGGGGACCAACAGGAGCAACGCGGCTGATACAACGCCCTTAAGGACTATTTAACTCAAGCACGGCACAAAGGGGCGGGATACTCGCACCGTTCCCCCGACCGGGGTCTCTCACCTCGGCTCCACCCCGGGCGGTAGGCCGTCCGCCTCGATCGCGGTGTGCACGTAGTCCATCAGGATGCGGCGCAGCTCGCGCCCGGCGTGGGTGGGCTCGACGTCGCGGCGGCGGGCCACGGCGATGGTCCGGCGCACCCCCGGCGGGGCCAGCCGGGTGACCCGGATGGCGGGTCGGCGGGCCACCACGATGCCGGGCACCAGCGCCACCCCGAGCCCGGCCTCGACGAAGCTGAGCACGGCGTCCATCTCGCCGCCGTCGACGGAGAGGGTGGGCTCGAAGCCGGCCTCCCGGCACGCCTGGAGGGTGGCGTCGCGCAGGTCGTAGCCCTCGCGGAACATGACCAGCGGCTGGCCGCGCAGGTCGGTGACGCGCAGCTCGCCGGCCGCCGAGGTGCCGGGGACCTCGTCCAGCGAGGCCACCACCAGGCTCTCCCGCAGGATCTCCTCGGTGTGCAGCCCCGGATCCGCGCCGTGGGCGGGCATGATGATCAACGCCAGGTCGAGGTCGCCGCGGAGCAGGTCGCGGACCAGGTTCTGCGAGCCGCCCTCCTCCACCCGCAGGTCGACGGCGGGGTGGGCGTCGCGGAACCGGCGCAGCACCGGCGGGGCGAGCGCGGTGGCCAGGCTCGGGGTGGCGCCGAGGCGGACCCGGCCGCGCCGCAGCCCGACCAGTTCCTGGACCTCGCGGGTGGCGGTCTCGACGTCGGCGAGGATCCGCCTGGCCAGCGGGAGCAGCACCTCGCCGGCGGCGGTGAGGGCGATATTGCCCCGCACCCGCTCGAACAGCGGTGCCCCGAGGTCCGCCTCCAGGGCGTGAATTTGCTTACTCAACGAGGGCTGGGTTATGCCGACGACATCGGCCGCCTGGGTGAAATGTCGCACTTCCGCGACTGCGACGAAGTAGCGGAGCTGATGGAGCTGCATCTACATAGCCTATGGCTATCAAGACTGCGAGTTCGATGCATTGGACGACTAGTCGAAGTGCTCCTAGCGTCGGTCAAGTGGTACTCACGAAAACTCGGTCGCCCATCCGCTCCAACGTCGGCCTGAAGGCCGTCATGGCGGTGACGGGCATCCTCCTTGTGCTGTTCCTGATCGCCCACATGCTCGGCAACCTGAAGATCTTCACGGGCGAGACCGCGTTCGACCACTACGGGCACTGGCTGCGCGACCTCGGCACGCCGCTGCTCCCGTCGACCTGGTTCCTGTGGATCCAGCGCACGGCGCTGCTGGTCGCCGTGCTGGGTCACATCGCCGCCGCCACGGTGCTCGCCCTGCGCGCCCGCGCCGCCCGCCCGGTGCGGTACGCCCACCGCAAGGCGGTCCGGGGCAGCTACGCGGCCCGGACCATGCGCTGGGGTGGGGTGATCATCCTGCTCTTCGTGATCTACCACATCCTGGACCTGACCACCGGTCACCTGAACCCCAAGGGCGATTCCAGTAACCCGTACGGCAACGTGGTCGCCGACTTCGCGCCGGAGCGCTGGTACGTCACGCTCTTCTACACCCTGGCGATCGTGGCGCTCGGCTTCCACCTGCGCCACGGCGTGTTCAGCGCGTTCCGCAGCCTCGGCCAGCAGACCCCGGGGGGCGAGCGCCGGGCGCGCGTCGCCGCACTCGTCTTCGCCGTCGCGCTCTGCGCCGGCTACCTGGTGGTCCCGTTCGCCGTACTCACCGGATTGGTGGCCTGACCATGGATCTGTTCACCGAGGGCGACCCGATCGCCGACACGGCGGCTCCCGGCGGCCCGGTCGAGGACCGCTGGGACACCCGCCGCTTCGAGGCCAAGCTGGTCAACCCGGCCAACCGCCGCAAGATGACGGTGATCGTGGTGGGCACCGGCCTGGCCGGCGGGTCGGCCGCCGCCACGCTGGCCGAGCAGGGTTACCGGGTCAGGTCGTACTGCTACCAGGACAGCCCGCGCCGGGCCCACTCGATCGCCGCGCAGGGCGGCATCAACGCCGCCAAGAACTACCGCAACGACGGCGACTCGGTGCACCGGCTGTTCTACGACACCGTCAAGGGCGGCGACTTCCGCTCCCGGGAGTCGAACGTGCACCGGCTGGCCGAGGTGTCGGTCAACATCATCGACCAGTGCGTCGCCCAGGGCGTGCCGTTCGCCCGCGAGTACGGCGGCCTGCTCGACACCCGCTCGTTCGGTGGCGCGCAGGTGCAGCGCACCTTCTACGCCCGGGGCCAGACGGGCCAGCAGTTGCTGCTCGGGGCGTACCAGGCGCTGGAGCGGCAGATCGGCCTGGGCAACGTCGAGATGAACGCCCGGCACGAGATGCTGGAGCTGGTCGTCGTCGACGGGCGGGCCCGGGGCATCGTGGTCCGGGACCTGGTCACCGGCGAGATCAGCACCGAGATGGCCGACGCGGTGGTGCTCGCCTCCGGCGGGTACGGCAACGTCTTCTACCTCTCCACCAACGCCAAGGGCTGCAACGTCACCGCGACCTGGCGGGCGCACCGCAAGGGCGCCTACTTCGCCAACCCCTGCTACACCCAGATCCACCCGACCTGCATCCCCGTCTCCGGCGACCACCAGTCGAAGCTGACGCTGATGAGCGAGTCGCTGCGCAACGACGGCCGGGTGTGGGTGCCGAAGACCAAGGGCGACGACCGCGCCCCCCGCGACATCGGAGAGGACGAGCGGGACTACTACCTGGAGCGGATCTACCCGTCGTTCGGCAACCTGGTGCCCCGGGACATCGCCTCCCGCGCCGCGAAGAACGTCTGCGACGAGGGGCGGGGCGTGGGCCCGACGAAGCTCGGCGTCTACCTCGACTTCGCCGACGCCATCGACCGGCTCGGCCGCAAGGCCATCGAGGCGAAGTACGGCAACCTCTTCGAGATGTACGAGCGGATCACCGGCGAGGACCCGTACCAGGTCCCGATGCGGATCTACCCCGCCGTGCACTACACGATGGGCGGCCTCTGGGTCGACTACGACCTCCAGTCGACCATCCCCGGGCTGTTCGTGATCGGCGAGGCGAACTTCTCCGACCACGGCGCGAACCGGCTCGGCGCGTCGGCGCTGATGCAGGGCCTGGCCGACGGCTACTTCGTGCTGCCCAGCACCATCGCCAACTACCTGGCCTCCGGGCCGCTGGAGAAGGTCGACGCCAGCCACCCGGCGGCGGTCGAGGCCCGCGCCGACGTGGAGGACCGCGTCCGGCGGCTGCTGGCGGTCGACGGCGACCGGACGGTCGACTCGTTCCACCGCGAGCTGGGCCAGATCATGTGGGAGCACTGCGGGATGGAGCGCAGCGAGGCCGGGCTGCGCAAGGCGATCGACGAGATCCGCGCGCTGCGCGAGCAGTTCTGGCAGCGGGTCCGGGTGCCGGGCGACGGCGAGGGGCTCAACCAGTCGCTGGAGAAGGCCGGCCGGGTGGCCGACTTCTTCGAGCTGGCCGAGCTGATGTGTGTCGACGCCCTGCACCGCGAGGAGTCCTGCGGCGGTCACTTCCGGGCCGAGCACCAGACCCCGGACGGCGAGGCGCAGCGCGACGACGACCGGTTCGCCTACGTGGCGGCCTGGGAGTACACCGACCCCGGCGAGCCGGCCGTGCTGCACAAGGAAGACCTGAAGTTCGAATACGTGCACCCGACGCAGCGGAGCTACAAGTGAACCTGACCCTGCGCATCTGGCGCCAGCCCGGCCCCGAGGACAAGGGTCGGATGGTGACCTACCAGGTCGACGACGTCTCCCCCGACATGTCGTTCCTGGAGATGCTCGACGTGCTCAACGAGCGGCTGACCCTGACCGGCGAGGAGCCGGTGGCGTTCGACCACGACTGCCGCGAGGGCATCTGCGGCATGTGCGGCCTGATGATCAACGGCGACGCGCACGGGCCGCAGCGCGGCACCACCGCCTGCCAGCTGCACATGCGGCAGTTCTCCGACGGCGACACGATCGACATCGAGCCGTGGCGGGCCCGCGCCTTCCCGGTCATCAAGGACCTGGTGGTCGACCGGGGCGCCTTCGACAAGATCATCGCCGCCGGCGGTTACATCACCGCGCCGACCGGCAGCGCCCCCGAGGCCCACGCCACGCCGGTGGCCAAGGCCGACGCGGACGCCGCATTCTCCTCGGCCGCCTGCATCGGCTGCGGGGCCTGCGTGGCGGCCTGCCCGAACGGCTCCGGCATGCTCTTCACCGCCGCCAAGCTCACCCAGCTCTCGCTGCTGCCGCAGGGCCAGCCCGAGCGGTACACCCGGGTGATCGGGATGGTGGACGCGCACGACGAGGCCGGCTTCGGCGGTTGCACCAACGCCGGCGAGTGCACGGTGGTCTGCCCGAAGGGCATCCCGCTGAACACCATCGGCCGACTCAACCGCGACTACCTCACGGCGACCGCCAAGGGCGGCGGCACCCCGGGCTCCTGACCCGAGCGCACCCCGACGACCGACCGCCACGTCCCACCGGGGGCAGGCGGTCGGTCCGTCTTCAGGCGGCCGGTGATCGACGACGGCTCAGATCAGCACGCTCCAGGTCACCGGGCCGACGAGACCATCGGCGACGAGACCGTTGCGACTCTGGAAGCCGCGTACCGCGCTGGTGGTGACCGAACCGAAACCGCCGTCCACGACGAGGCCCGCGCCCCGGCCGTTGAGCGCGGTCTGCAGGCCGCGGACCAGGTCGCCGGAGTTGCCCTCAAGCAGGGGCAGGACGAGGGCGGTCCAGGTGATCGGGCCGACCATCCCGTCGGCGTAGAGGCCTCGGCCGCTCTGGAACGACCTCACCGCCGAGGCGCAGGCCGGTCCGAAGACGCCGTCCACGACGACGGAGATGCCGCGCGCCCGCACCAGGTACTGGATCACCTTGGGCACCCACCCCGAGGCGCCCTGGCCGACGCTCGGGTAGCCGGTGCTGCCGACGGGGGCCGTCGAGCCGAGGGTGATACCCCGGTTGGCCAGGAAGACCCGGGGGTCCGTCGAGGTCAGCCGGGGTCGGTGGATCTCGAAGTGCAGGTGCGGGCCGGTCGAGTTGCCGGTGGTGCCCATCAGGCCGATCAGCTGTCCGCAGCTGACCTGCTGGCCGTCGCTGACCAGCACCCGGTGGAGGTGGCCGTAGTAGGAGAAGTAGCTGTCGGCGTGGTCGAGGTGGACGCTGTTGCCGGTGCGACCGCCCAGGGGGCCGCTCGACGTGTCGCCCGGGTACGAGTTGGTCCTGATGTCCCGGACCGTTCCGGCGGCCGTCGCGTAGACCGGGGTGCCCTGGCTGTTCGCCACGTCCCAGCCCAGGTGGGTGGGACGGCCGGGGCTCTTGTATCCGGAGGTCAGCGCGCCGAGCGTCGGGTTGCTCCAGCCGGCGACCGCCGCCATCGCCGGGCTGGGCACGCCGACGACCCCGACCCCGATCCCGACGCCCAGCGCCGTGAGGAGGGTGCGGCGACGCGCCGGCGCGTCGAGTAGGCGGCCCGTTTCCGGATCGTCGCTCATTGTTGTCTCCCGAGGCTCGCTCGTGCCGTGGCCGGTGGACGATCCGGTGGCGGCCGGTAAGCGATCGTAGATCTTCCATATCGATAGATCAATATCAACTGTGCGAGCCGCAGGCGGGACGGGCCCTCGCGGGCTCGACGTACGAGCCACCGGCGCCCGCCCCCGGTTCAACGGCCCCGACGGGGGTAGCAGTCCCGTAGTGGCGGCACCGACGAGGGGACGATGACGACATGAAGGCACTGACCTGGCAGGGCAAACGGGACGTCCGGGTCGAGGAGGTGCCGGACCCGCGCATCGAGGAGCCGACCGACGCGATCGTCCGCATCACCTCGACCGCCATCTGCGGCTCCGACCTGCACCTGTACGAGGTGCTCGGGTCGTACCTGAAGCCCGGCGACATCCTGGGGCACGAACCGATGGGGATCGTCGAGGAGGTCGGCGCGGGGGTGACCCGGCTCAAGCCGGGCGACCGCGTGGTGGTCCCGTTCAACATCTCCTGCGGCTCCTGCTGGATGTGCGACCGGCAGCTCTACGCCCAGTGCGAGACCACCCAGGTGACCTCGGAGGGCAAGGGCGCCGCCCTGTTCGGCTACACCTCGCTGTACGGCTCGGTGCCCGGCGGGCAGGCCGAGTACCTGCGGGTGCCGCACGCCCAGTTCGGGCCGATCAAGGTTCCGGAGACCGGCCCGGACGAGCGCTGGCTGTACCTGTCCGACATCCTGCCCACCGCCTGGCAGGCGGTGCGGTACGCCGACACCCCGCCCGGCGGCACCCTCGCGGTGTTCGGGCTGGGCCCGGTGGGGCAGCTCTGCGCCCGGATCGGCCGGCACCTCGGCGCCGACCGGGTGATCGGGCTGGACCTGGTGCCGGAGCGGCTGGAGCTGGCCCGCCGGCACGGTATCGAGACGCTCGACGTCAGCCGGCTCGACAACGTGCCCGACGCGCTGATCGACCTGGTCGACGGACGCGGACCGGACGCGGTGATCGACGCGGTCGGCATGGAGGCGCACGGTTCCACCTCGGGCAAGCTGGCCCAGGCCGCGGCCGGGGTGCTGCCGGACAAGCTGGCCCGGACCATGACTGACAGGGCGGGCGTGGACCGGTTGACCGTGCTGCACGCCGCGCTGAAGGCGGTCCGCCGGGGCGGCACTGTGTCGGTCTCCGGGGTGTACGGCGGGGAGGTCGACCCGATGCCGCTGATGGAGATGTTCGACCGGGGCGTCCAGGTTCGGATGGGGCAGTGTCACGTACGCCGGTGGACCGACGAGATCATGCCGCTGCTCTCCGGCGACGACGACCCGCTGGGCGTGGAGGACCTGCGGACCCACCGGGTGCCGCTGGCGCAGGCGGCGCAGGCGTACCAGATGTTCCAGAACAAGGAGGACGGCTGCGTCAAGGTCGTGCTCGCGCCGTGACCCGT
Source organism: Micromonospora sp. NPDC002296 (assembly GCF_040296145.1). Lineage (NCBI taxonomy): Bacteria > Bacillati > Actinomycetota > Actinomycetes > Micromonosporales > Micromonosporaceae > Micromonospora > Micromonospora sp. NPDC002296. The sequence goes on along the minus strand of NZ_JBEOWQ010000005.1, from coordinate 7,117 downwards.
ACGGCTCCGTCCACGGGGGCGTCGGTCGCCGGCCCCGACGACCGGGTTTCGGGGCCCACCGGAATCGATCTTCTCCCCTAGGGTGGCGGTGGTACGGATCATCCGCGACCACCGACGGGGAGACAAATGACGATCAGGGTGAACCGCAGGGCCGCGCTGGGGCTCGGCACGGTGGCGACCGCCGGCACGGTGCTCGGTGCCGGCACACCGGCCTCCGCCACCGCGATGCGTCCCCGGACGGCGGCCAACGCGGTCGAGGCCGCGAGCTGGGTGGCTGCCAGGTACGCCCTGGAGTCGAACCGGGCCGGTGGCAACTGGCAGGCGTACGTGACCGTCGCCAACTCGTCCGCCGCCCCGCTGGTGGCCGTCGCCGACGAGGCGGACACCCAGGTCGAGGCGTACAGCGTGAACAAGATCGCGGTGGCCACGGCCGTGCTGGACAAGGTCGACCGGGGACTGCTCACGCTCGCCCAGCAGGTCGACGTGACGGCGTCGATCGTGGTGCCCGGCGGGGACGGGATCTTCAGCCTGGACGGCGCGTACCCGAGCAGCGTCACCCTGGGGCACGCGCTGGCGAACCTGCTCACCGTCTCCGACGACACCGCCGTCCGGCTCTGCGGCCTGGTCTGCCCGGCGGCCGAGCTGAACCAGATCCTGGTGGCGAAGGGCTTCCCGAACACGCAGGTGCAGCCGGTGGCCAACCCGAACCGGTTCTTCCTCGGCACCAGCACCCCCCGGGAGACGCACGACCTGTTGCGGGCGCTGGTCGCCGGCACGCTGCTGTCGGCGTCCTCGACGGCGTTCCTGCTCGGATTGCTGCGCTCCCCCGTCGCGTTCACCGACGGCATCCGGCGCGAGATGTCCTCCGCGCAGCGGGCCCGGATCGCCACCAAGGCGGGCTGGTTCGGCGACGCCCGGCACGAGGCCGGCGTGATCTTCGACTCCGCCGGCGCGGCGGTGCTGACCTACGCCCTGTTCGCCGCCGGGCAGGCCGAGGCGGACAACTTCGGCGCGACCCACCCGGCGGTGCAGGCCCGGGCCCGGATGGGGCGCAGCTTCCTGGCCACCATCGACGGGCTGACCGGTGTCGGCGCCATCTACCGGCCGACCGTGCGGCGGCCGAGCAACGGCGGCTGACCAACGGCGGCCGAGCAACAAGGCCGAGCAACGGCGGCTGACCAGGCCCCTTGAGCACCCGCGCGGCCGAGCCGACCCGACCGGCGCTCGGCGCGCGGGTGCGGCGGCGGACTACCGTGTACTGGCGGGACACCGGCGGAGGGGGGCGCACGACGATGGCGGAACCAGCGGAACGGGCCGTTGAGCGGGCACTCGGGCGGCGGCTGCGCGGCGCGGCCGGGCTGGCCGCGCTCGCCGGCCTGGCCTGGGTGGCACGGGACGTTCCGGCGGCGTTGGGCGGGCGGCTGACCGGGGCGCGCGCCGCGCGGGCGGCCCGGTCGCCGCAGTTCCGCGACGGCACCTTCCACAACCGGCCGAGCACCCGCACGACGCCCGGCGCGTTCGACCGCAACCTGGTCCGCGAGCTGATCTTCGGCAAGCAGAAGCGCCGGCCGGCCGCCGCCGTCCCGCTGCGGCGTCCGGCCGACGCGCCCGCCGCGACCGAGCGCGAGCTCAACGTCGTCTGGTACGGCCACGCGTCGGCGCTGGTCGAGATCGAGGGGCGCCGGGTGCTGATCGACCCGGTGTGGAGCGACCGGTGCTCGCCGTCGGCGCTGGTCGGCCCGCGGCGGCTGCACGAGCCCCCGGTCGGCCTCGACGAGCTGCCCGCCGTGGACGCGATCCTGATCTCCCACGACCACTACGACCACCTCGACATGGCCACCGTGCGGGCGCTGCTGGCCGGGCAGTCGGCACCGTTCCTGGTGCCGCTGGGCGTCGGCGCCCACCTGGACCGCTGGGGCGTGCCGGGGCACCGGATCGTCGAGCTGGACTGGTCGGAGAGCCACCGGGTGGGGCCACTGACGATCACCGCCACCGCCGCCCAGCACTTCTCCGGCCGGGGGCTGCGCCGCGACGGCACGCTGTGGAGCTCGTGGGTGGTGGCCGGCGCGCACCGCCGCCTGTTCTACACCGGCGACTCCGGCTACTTCGACGGGTACGCCGAGATCGGCGCGGAGCACGGCCCGTTCGACGTCACGCTGATGCAGATCGGCGCGTACGACCGCGCGTGGCCGGGCATCCACATGTTCCCGGAGGAGGCCGTGGCGGCCCACCTCGACCTGCGCGGCGGGCTGCTCGTTCCGGTGCACTGGGCGACGTTCAACCTGGCCCTGCACGACTGGTCGGAGCCGGTGGACCGGATCTGGGCCGAGGCGAAGGCCCGCGACGTGCGGCTGGCCGTGCCCCGCCCCGGCGAGCGGGTGGTGGTCGACGACCCGCCCGCGGTCGACGGCTGGTGGCAGTCGGTCGCCTGAGCGCCCGCGCCGCCCTCACAGCACGAAGGCGTCCGTCCACAGCGCGCCGGAGCGACCGGAGAGGGCATCCAGCATCGCCACCGCCTGGCCGTCGGTGAGCTGCGCGACGAAGTCGATGATCGCCCGCCCCCGGGCCCGGCCGACCCGGTCCGGGGTGCGCGGGTGCAGCTCCGCCTCTGCCAGCTCGACCAGGTCGTGCAGCCGGCGCGGCAGCCGGGACTCCTCCTCCGGGTCGAGCAGCCACTCCCACAGCGCCTCGACGAGGGTGCCCAGCAGCCGGGCCTGGCCGCGCTGGTGCAGGGCGAGGTCCGGCCGGGCCAGCACGAACCGGTGATGGACGAACTTGAGCACCTGCACCTCGTGCCACTGCGCCGGGGCGAGCAGCACGTGCCCGGAGCGCACCGACGGGGCCTCGGCGACGGTGATCGCGTCGACGAACCGGGTGGTCCACCGGGCGGAGAACCGGGCCACGTACTGCTCCGCCTCGACAGAGCCGTCGAACGGCATGGCCAGCAGCCCCTCGACCAGTTCCTCGCGGACGTGCTCGACGGCGGCGGCGAACGCCTCGTCGTCGGTGATCCAGGCGTCCTTGCGGTGCAACTGCCGGCGCAGCCGCTCGATCGCCGCCCCGGGCCGCCGGGCCGCCCCGGCCAGGGCCGGCTCGGTGACCGCCCGGAAGTGCACGTTCTCCCGCTGCCAGGCCGTCAGCTCGGCGGCCACGGCGCCCTGCTGGAGCACCCCGACCCGGTAGAAGTCCTCCACGTCGTGGATGGCGTACGCGATGTCGTCGGCGGTGTCCATCACCGACGCCTCGACGGTCTGCTGCCAGTCGGCGATCCGCCCGACGAACGGCTCCCGGGCCTGCCGCAGGTCGGCCAGCTCCGTGCGGTACGCGCCGAACTTGGCCGAGCCGCTGTCCGGGTCGTCGGGCGGGGCGGCGGCGCCCCGGGGCGGCGGGGCGAGGTGCCGGGGGTGCGGGTCCGGGTGGTCCAGCCGGGTCCACGGGTACTTCAGCAGGGCCGCCCGGACCGCCGCGGTCAGGTCGAGGCCGGTGGTCGCCGCGCCCCGGATCTCGGTACTGGTGACGATCCGGTACGACTGCGCGTTGCCCTCGAACCCGTCGGCCAGGCCGAGCCGGTGCCGGGCCAGCCGGTCGAGCACCCGCTCCCCGAGGTGCCCGAACGGCGGGTGGCCGAGGTCGTGGGCGAGCGCGGCGGCCTCCACCACGTCCGGGTCGCAGCCGCCCAGCTTCTCCAGCAGGCCCTGCCAGCGATCATCGGCGGTGAGCCGCTCGGCGATCGCCCGGGCCACCTGGGCCACCTTGAGGCTGTGGGTGAGCCGGTTGTGCACGAGCAGCCCGGAGCCGCCGGGGCTGATCACCTGGGTGACCCCGCCCAGCCGGGTGAAGAAGGGCGAGGCCACGATCCGGTCCCGGTCGGCCCGGAACGGGCTGCCGGCGAGATCGCCGAGGGCCCGGGCGCTGCCGCCGAACAGCCGGCGCGCCCGCGGGTCAGCGGGAGGTTCCATGATCACCACGCTAGTGCGGTGTCCACGGATGTTCACCGGGTTTCCGGTCACGTTTTGTGGATCCTCCCGGGGCGGGCGGGCCCACCAGGGCGGCTCCGGCTGAACGCCTCGCCCGGACCAGGCATGATGTCGCCCATGAAGATCACCGGCGCCGGCGACTCCGGTGGCCGGGGGCCCTGCCCCTGCCGCAAGCCGACCCACTGTCATGCCACGGGCCACTGCCACGGCGAGGTCGGCGCGCGTCGTCAGGGACCCGGCTGCAAGGGCCGCAAGGGGGCCCTGGACTCCTGTGGCGACGACCCTTGCAGCAGCCCGGGCTGCTGCGACTTCGGGCTCTACTCCACCCTGCTCACCCTGGGCGCCGCCGTCGCGGGCGCCGCCGGCGGCCAGGCACCCGCCCGCCGGGGCCGGACGGCCGGCAATCGCCCGGGACCGCTGGACCGGGCCGGTCTCGCCGCGATCCGCGGCTACCGCCGCCGGCTGTCGCACCGCTGGCCGGGGCAGTGCCGGTACACCCCGACCTGCAGCGCGTACGGACTCGCCGCCGTCGACCGGTACGGGCTGGCCGTCGGCGGGCGACTCGCGGCGGCCCGGCTGCGCCGTTGCCGGCCGCAGGTGCCGCGCGGAACCGCCGACCCGCTGCCCTGACCGCCGCTCACCTCGAAGATCAGCCGAAGAAGCCGTCGGGCTCAGGACCAGCCACCCGCCACTCGGGCGGCGGCGACGTGCGCGGGAGGTGGGTCAGGGCGGCGGCGTCGGGGGCGGGCGGCACAATGCAGGACGGAACCCACCCGAGAAGGCGGATCAGATCGTGACCCAGTCTGTGCACCAGCGGATAGCCGACGAGCTCGGCGTCGCCGAACGACAGGTACGGGCGGCCGTGGAGCTGCTCGACGGCGGCTCCACCGTGCCGTTCATCGCCCGCTACCGCAAGGAGGCCACCGGCCTGCTCGACGACGCCCAGCTGCGCACCCTGGAGGAGCGGCTGCGCTACCTGCGTGAGCTGGACGAGCGTCGCGCCGCGGTGCTGGAGTCCATCCGCGGCCAGGGCAAGCTCGACGAGGCCCTGGAAGCGCAGATCATGGCGGCCGACTCGAAGTCCCGGCTGGAGGACATCTACCTGCCGTACAAGCCGAAGCGGCGGACCCGGGCGCAGATCGCCCGCGAGGCCGGGCTGGGGCCCCTGGCCGAGGCGCTGCTGGCCGACCCGGGGCAGGACCCTCGGGAGCGGGCCGCCGGGTTCGTCGACGCCGAGCGGGGGGTGGCCGACGCCGCCGCCGCGCTGGACGGCGCGCGGGCCATCCTCATCGAGCGCTTCGCCGAGGACGCCGACCTGATCGGCACGCTGCGCGAGCAGATGTGGTCGCGGGGGCGGCTGGTCGCCCGGGTACGCGACGGCCAGGAGGCCGCCGGCGCCAAGTTCTCCGACTACTTCGACTTCGCCGAGCCGTACCCGAAGCTGCCCTCGCACCGGATCCTGGCGATGCTGCGCGGCGAGAAGGAGGGCGTGCTCGACCTGACGATGGCCCCGGAGACCGAGGGCGACCCCGACGCCGCGCCGACCGGCCCGAGCAGGTACGAGGCGGCGATCGCCGGCCGGTTCGGGGTCACCGACCACGGCCGGCCCGCCGACCGGTGGCTGGCCGACACGGTGCGCTGGGCCTGGCGCACCCGGATCCTCATCCACCTCGGCGCCGACCTGCGGATGCGGCTGTGGCAGGCGGCCGAGGAGGAGGCCGTGCGGGTCTTCGCCACCAACCTGCGCGACCTGCTGCTCGCCGCCCCCGCCGGTGCCCGGCCGACCATGGGCCTCGACCCGGGCCTGCGCACCGGGGTGAAGGTCGCGGTGGTCGACGCCACCGGCAAGGTGGTGGCCACCGACACGATCTATCCGCACGAGCCGCGCCGGCAGTGGGACGCCTCGGTCGACACCCTCGCCCGGTTGGCCGGGGCGCACGGCGTCGAGCTGATCGCCATCGGCAACGGCACCGCCAGCCGGGAGACCGACAAGCTCGCCGCTGACCTGATCAAACGGCACCCGGAGCTGACGCTGACCAAGGTGGTGGTCTCCGAGGCCGGCGCGTCGGTCTACTCCGCCTCCGCGTACGCCTCTCAGGAGCTGCCCGAGCTGGACGTTTCGCTGCGCGGCGCGGTCTCCATCGCCCGCCGGCTCCAGGACCCGCTCGCGGAGCTGGTCAAGATCGACCCGCGCTCGATCGGGGTCGGGCAGTACCAGCACGACCTGTCCGAGGTGAAGCTCTCCCGGTCGCTGGACGCCGTGGTCGAGGACTGCGTGAACGCCGTCGGCGTGGACGTCAACACCGCCTCCGCGCCGCTGCTGACCCGGGTCTCCGGCATCGGCGCCGGGCTGGCGGAGAACATCGTGCTGCACCGGGACGCCAACGGCCCGTTCCGCTCCCGCAAGGAGCTGAAGAAGGTGGCCCGGCTCGGCCCCAAGGCGTTCGAGCAGTGCGCCGGCTTCCTGCGCATCCCCGGCGGCGACGACCCGCTGGACTCCTCCAGCGTGCACCCGGAGGCGTACCCGGTGGTGCGGCGGATCCTCACCAGCACGGGCCAGGACCTGCGTTCGCTGATCGGGCAGAGCGGCATCCTGCGCGGCCTGCGGGCGACCGACTTCGTCGACGACACGTTCGGCCTCCCCACGGTCACCGACATCCTGGCCGAGCTGGAGAAGCCCGGCCGGGACCCGCGGCCGGAGTTCCGGACCGCGACGTTCGTCGAGGGCGTGGAGAAGATCGGCGACCTGACCCCCGGCATGATCCTGGAGGGCGTGGTCACCAACGTGGCGGCGTTCGGCGCGTTCGTCGACGTCGGCGTGCACCAGGACGGCCTGGTGCACGTGTCGGCGATGTCCCGCACCTTCGTCAAGGACCCGCGCGACGTGGTGAAGTCGGGCGACGTGGTCCGGGTCAAGGTGCTCGACATCGACGTGCCGCGCAAGCGGATCTCGCTGACGCTGCGGCTGGAGGACGAGACCGAGGCGGGCCGGGGCGGCCCGGACGACGGGCGACGCGAGCGCGGCGGCGGCCGGGGCGGGCAGTCCGGCGGCGGCCGGGGCGGGCAGTCCGGCGGCGGCCGGGGCGGGCAGTCCGGCGGCGGCCGGGGCGAGCAGTCCGGCGGCGGCCGGGGCGAGCAGT